>CAYYWN010000011.1:0-20844 GCA_964474485.1 uncultured Clostridium sp.
ATCTTATAAGCTTTTCATCATAAAGCCTTTCTAAGGCTTTCCAGGTTTCTTTGTTTAAATCTTTAGGCCAATGTATAAGGTATAAATCTAAATAGTCTGTTTTAAGTTTTTTAAGGGAGGCTTCAAAAGCTCTAAGGGTACTATCATATCCATGATCCCTATTCCAAACCTTACTTGTTACAAAGATTTCTTTTCTTAAAACATCACTTTCATTAATTACATTTCCTATTCCCTCTTCATTTTTATACATAGAAGCAGTATCTATATGCCTATATCCAACTTTTAAAGCTTCTAATATGGAAGCTCTAATAGCATCATCCTTCTCAATTTCAAAAGTACCAAATCCTAAACAAGGCATTTGTACACCATTATTCAACTTAAAACTTTTAGTCAAAGTTTTCATATTATACCTCCTGACTCCCTAAACGCTTTTTAAATATATGGCTTTATTATATAAAATCATTAATAAACCAACTGTAAACTTAATACATTTAAAGTTATACTGTGTATTTATTATAACATAGATAATTAAATAAACATTCACTATTATTTCAATTTTGTACCTATTGAAATAGAATCTGTACTAGTTTTGTACATTTTCATGAACATCTTATACATTCTATGTTGAAATTTATGGTTTCATATATTATTTTATAAAATCTTTCCTCATTGTTTTAGTATAATCTCCTTTATTTCCTTACTATTATTAAAATTATTATCATATTCTTGTATCTTACCATTATTTAGTATCAGTATTTTATCACTAATTTCTTGAGCTATATCTATCATATGTGTGGATATTATTACTGTATTATTATTTTTTGCATACTTTGTTACAACCTCTATCTTTGAACCATATTTACTTTTCATCAAAATGATCATACTGCTTAATATAATTAAAAGAATGATACTAAATATAAAAATTACTTTTCCACTCATTTTTTACCCTCCGCAGTTTTTTCACTTTTCTATTGTGCTATTTTCTTTTTTAAAATTATTTTTTGGATGCAATATCAACAAATATTATTTATTCTAAAGATTTATATTTAACTTCTTCAGTCAAATATATTATATCTTCAATTCTACCTCTCAAATATTTATTATCATAAATAAATCTCTTAGATATTTTACTTATATCTGCAATAATATCAAAATTAATCTTTTCTCTCTCAAGTAAATGTTCGCTAATAATATTATCAATCTTTTCTACCGCTAGTAAATCCATCTTTTCAATCTTATATTGAGCAATACCCCAAACTATACTAATAACAATAACTACTATCATACTAATTAAAATACTATATATTAGAAATACTATGAAATTTAACGAATATAATATCATTAATAACATTAAAATATTCACAATAGCTACTATCTTAAGTCCCAACATGTACCTTTTTCTATAAACTTCTATAATCTCTTTGTAGTCTTCTCTTCTATTATCATAAAGTTTCATTAGAATCCTCACTTTCATATGAATCATTTTTATTGCATGGGTTTTTACTGATTTAGTAGATCAAAAAAAGAACAATAATTTAAAAAGCATTATTGTCTTATATTAACTAATATCTGCATTAATGTTCTAAAATATCGCCTACCTTTAATTGTAAAGATTATTTTCGGTTAAGTATATATAGATAAATATATATATGTCAATATTTTTCATTCTACATTTTTCGACATATACATGTAAAAATGTTAATTTAGAGTAGTTATAAACCAATCTAACTATTTTTTTAATTTTATTCAATTAAACCTAAAACTTTCTTTATTTTACTACAAATAAAAACACTATATAGTAGACTTTTTTAACATCTACCCTATAGTGTTTTTTTATTATATATTCTGTTTATATTTAATTATATAGTAAATAATACTTGTATTATTGGACTTTATAAATCATTACTTTACGATAATCTATAAAATTCATTAAACTAATCTACTCCTCAGAACCTTCTTCTGATTCATCCTCTTTCATTTCTTGTTGTTTTGCTGAAGATATTAATGCAACAACTTCATCTTTATCATCAAGAACCTCAAGGTTAGAATCTATTTTTATATCACTTACAATGATTTTGTCACCAAACTCTTTATTCTCTACATCTATTTCAATTCCCTCTGGCATATACTTCATTTTACCACTTAACTCTAGTTCAGTTAAGTAATTTTCAATCATTAAATTTTTACTTTCAATCATCCTTTTACCTGTAAATGTAATTGGCACCTTAATTTTAATTTCTTCATTTTCACTTATAGATTGCATATCTATGTGAATAAGTCTTCCAGTTGCTGAGTCTCTTTGAACTTCTTTAACTATACATCTTGTGCTTGAATCTCCAATATTAACTTTAAATCTAGATGTTTTTGTATTATCCTTTAATAGTTTATTTAGTTCAAGAAAATCAAATTGAACAACTTTTGATTCAAAATCTTGTCCGTAAATTACTCCTGGTATAAAGCCCTCTCTTCTTATCTTTTTTGCATTTGAGCTTCTTTCTAAAGCTACTATATTATCTACTGGCATCTAATCTACCCCTTTCTTAAAATAAATTCAAGTAGACCAGTCATCTACAGTGATTTATATGCCTAATTGTATACCTATGGTTTTTTATGTCAAGGCTTAAGAGACTTTGTTTATACTTTATTAACCGTTTGTTCAAATAATTATCTTAAAATTTAGAATTTTTCACTTTTTATTTTTCAAAAAAAGCCCTGTCTAAAACAAGGCTTTTCGAGTAAATCATTCTATGTAGTTATGAATCTTCCATATATAAAATTTAATCAAGTTATCATAAATATTAGTAGTAACTATAATAATTAACCTTTATATTAAAGCTACGACTTCTATTTCTACTATAGCATCTTTAGGTAATTTAGAAACTTCAATGCAAGATCTTGCTGGTGGATTTTCTTTAAAATAACTTGCATAGATTTCATTCATATCTGAAAAGTCATTTAAATCTTTTAAAAACACTAGAGTTTTAACAACTTTATCCATGGATGTTCCAGCTTCCTCTAATACAGCCTTAACATTTTCAAGGCACTGTGCTGTAGCGTTTTTTATATCTTCAATTAATTCGTTATTCTTTGAATTAATTGGAAGCTGACCTGAAGTGTAAATAAAATTACCTGCCTTTATAGCTTGAGAATAAGGTCCTATAGCCCCAGGTGCATTGTTTGTTAATACCACTTCTTTATTCATTTCTATTCCTCCTTGTACAATATAAGTTATGCTAAGCTTTAGTAAAGCTCACCATATTATTATAATACATTTTAATCCTTTTTGTTTCAAGTTTTAAGTTAAGCTTATATACCCGCCCTTTAATTTAAGGTTGTCTATTTATATCATCAAAGTCTTCTTTAAACCACTGTATAAGGGGCCTCTTAATTGGATTTTTATCTCCTTCATTTATATAAATCAAGCTTTTATACCGACCTGTAATCATAGATAAATGATCTATAGCAAGTCTTCCTATATTAGTTGGAGCTAAATTAGCTGATATTACTTTGGACACATTATCATCACACTTGTCTCTAGGTGAAAATACTATAAACTTCCTACAACTTAAAGGTCTTGCTTCGTATATACTGCAAGCTCCATCTTCCTTTAAAAACATACATGGCGTGTCTTTTAAAGCATATTCATAGTGAAGCTTGTCCAACTCTTCTTTGCTTAATTCGTAAGGTCTTGAAGTAGTCTCCATATCTTCTCTCATATCTTTTAACTTTGTTTTATAAACATTTATCTCATCATCACTTTTATTGTCTACAATATATCTTCTAATATTCTCCGCTTCAATAGCTGTTAGATCTACATAAAGACTACAGCAAGAAGAGCATCCCTTTTTACAAGGAGCAAACTCTATGAATTGATTCATTCCACTATTAACTTTTTCATATATATTATTTAAAATTTCTATGGATTTACTAATAGCTAAAACTGATTGTCCTTCTAAATCAAAAATATTGTACATAGCATAATCTGTTATCTCATCATAGACTTCCATATTAGATGTATGATTAAAAATTATGTCTTTGTTTTCATAATTCTTTCCTAAGGTATAATACTCTTGTTTTTTTAATTTACAACATTCCTCATAAGCTTTGCCACTATTACAAAGACAAAGATTTTGATCTTTAATCTTTACCTTTTTTTCTTTCATAAGAATACTGCCCAAATAACTCACTCCTAAAGATTTTTTAAAGTTTTATCGCCTTCATTGGAAAACTTATTATATTCTATCATATATTTAAATAATATGTCTAATATTTACACATAAAATGGAACTCATTGTATTAAATGTCTTATATTTTCCATTTAAATACTATATACCTATTAAAATGCAATATATTTGGATATAAAAAAAATATTAATTACTTTAAAAGTAATTAATATCTCTTTTTTAACTTTCACTTTGTGATGAACTTATTTAGGAAAAAAGGTACCTAATACCAACTTTAAAATCTAATAAAACTTTATCTTTTCATAGCAAGCACCATGCCTGTTAGATATGGTATGAGTCATATGGCCCATATTATCAAGCTAACCTTATAGAAATTATAGCTGCTACTAACATAATACCCCTCCTAAACTATTTTTGTTTATTTTACTCGTAATTTTTATCCAAAACACTTCTAAGTATGTCTAATCCATTTATTATCTTTTCCATGTCCTCTTCCTTACACATCGAAAAAATGGTGTCAAAATACTCATTTACTGTTCCACGCATAGTTTTAGTTATACCTACACCTTTATTTGTAAGTGCTACATTCACTATTCTTTTGTCTTCATTAGATCTATTTCTTTCTACAACTTCCTGATTTTCAAGCCTGTCTATAATGCCTGAAACCGTACCTTTAGTAAGAAACATCTTTTCACTTATTTCACTAACATTAAGAGGTCCTTCTATAGAAAGTAGCTTTATAAGTAATATTTGCGGTGTAGTAAATCCGCTATCTTTAAAGTTATTACTTATATTATTATTAAGCTTTGAATTAATTTCTCTTATTAAACTTGCAATTTTAATACCTTGAGGATTTTTATCCAATTAAATCACTCCATACCATTTTTCTTTATGAAAAACATCATTAAATTTATTTAGCATTTAAAGACTATTGTTTTTAAATCTTAACCTTACAAAAACAAATAAACTATAATTAGTTTCTATGCAAACTAATTATAGTTTATTTTTTCCTTTAAATCAATATATTTATTTTTGATATTATAAAAACCTTTTACTTCAAAAAGACAGTTTAATATTAAAAAGTTTCCCTTTATCACATATCATAATTATGAAAATCAATTCAAAATTCTCTATGATGTAAGCCTACTATACTGGATACTGGCACCGTAAATATTATTCCTGTGCCTGGTTCATTAAGCTTTCCTACTTTAACTATTTCATCCATTATCTTTTTACTATTTTCTTTTTCTGAAAGTATAATTATAACCTCTTTAGAGGGCTCTACATCTAAATTAAAGAACCTTTTCCCTTCACTCTCCCCTGTACCTCGTCCATAAAATGTGGTAGCACCTTTGGCTCCTGCACCTTTGGCACTTTGAATTAATTTATGTGCCCCTCCTCTATCAACTATGACTATAATAGCCTCTACTTCAAACATAAAATGACCTCCTTAAAACTTTACTATAATACCTAATAATAATACAGCAATTATAGGAGTAATGGAAGCTAGACCTATTATACCAAATCCATCAATTAGAGGATCGCTGCCACTTATTACAGAAGATAAGCCTATAGCCAGTGCCATATTCAAGGGAACCGTAACAGGCCCTGTAGTAACTCCCCCTGAATCAAAGGCTATACCAGTTATGCTATTTGGTGCAAAATAAGCAAGCACCGATGCAAGTAACACCATAGGTATTATTATATGAGTATATGGAATCTTATACATTATCTTTATCATACCCAGTGATATACCTATCCCAACACCTGTTGCTACTGCATGAATAAGCCATTTGTTCTTCATAGTTCCAACTGAAAGTTCTTCTATTTCCATAGCCAAAGATGCTAGTGCTGGTTCTGCAAGTGTAGTGGTATATCCCAGTATAAATGCAAAAATTATTACTAATAACTTATTATTTAATAATGGTAATTTAGAACCTACAGAACTGCCCAGTGGCATAAGCCCAATTTCTAACCCTTTTATAAAAAGATATAAACCAACAGTACTTAATAAAATACCTAATATAAGTGGCTTAGTATCTCCTATGGGGCTTTTAAGTACAAAAATCTGAAATATTATTAAGAATAAAGATACAGGTATTATATCTTTAGCTGTTAAAGCCAAGCCTTTTAGAATGTTTAAAACCAAATAAATCCCCCCTTAAATGTCAAGTGTTATTATATTTAATAAACAAACAAATATTATTAAATATAGCTATTATTATAGTAAAATATCTTTATATCTCACTATACCGTTTTAATACGCACCTTATTATAACAAGTTGATACGTCAATATCAATGAATTATAATATTCTTAATACTTTGTTAACGTTTTAAACATTTTATACTTAAAGCATATAAACATTAAAACACCATCTATTCCCCATTGTAATGCTGTAATCCACCATACTGCAGTTATGCTATATTTTAATATGTGCATGAAATAATATATTAAAGGAAGTCTTATAACAAAGGCAGTAAATACCGATATATAAAATGGGGTTTTGGTATCTCCAAGCCCTTTTAATCCTCCTGCAAAGACCAAAGATATAGCAATAAGTGGCTGTTCTAGTGCTCCTATCGCAAGGCATTTGCCTGCAAGATAGGCTACCTTCAAGTCCCCTTTACCCACAAAAAACTTAACAAGAAAATTAGGCATAAAAAGAAACAGTAAAGAGAAGCTACACATCATAATTAAAGCAAAAAATGCACAATCACCAGCAGATTTATTAGCTTCTTTTATATTCCTTTCTCCTATTTTAATTCCCACAAGAGTAGTTGCAGCAATACCGAAACTAGTACCAGGCATAAAAGATATAGATTCTATAGTATTGGCAATTTCATTAGATGAAAAATACATACTTCCTGAGTACATAATTATGCTTGTACATATAAGCCTACTTATACTATAAGCTGCTTCCTCAAAAGATGATGGAAGGGATAGATATATTATTTCCTTTATTGCATTTAAAGAAAATTTAAGCTTTCCACATAAACTATTGAATTTAAATCTATATTTTTTAATCATGGAAATACAAAAAGTAAAACCAGCTATATAACAAATTAGAGAAGAAATAGCCACAATATTTATATTTATGTGGTTTTTAAATATAATAAACATAAAAATATAATTAAAAGATATTTTAGTAACAAATTGAATTAAAGAACTTAGTAGTGGAATATAACTATATCCATAAGCTATAAATACAGAATTTATTGAACTAGATATCATATAAAAAAACATAGCTATTGCATTTATTTTACTAAAATTAAAAGTTGTATATAGTAAATCACCTCTAGCTCCCATGATATACAGTATATGATTCCCAAATAAGAATGTTGTGGTAGTTATAATTAAAGCCATAAACACCCCAATTATAATTCCATTATAGGAGCAAAGAGCTGCTTTATAGCTATCTTTAGCACCTATGTATCTTGATATTATTGATATCATGCCTATGGATATACCATTTAAAATAATTATATTTATAAGAACTGTAACCATAGCATTACTAAGGCCCAATATATTCACGGCTTTGTTTCCTGCATATTTTCCTATCATCATCATATCAAAAATAGACATAAAGGTGTAAACTACCATTTGACTAATTATAGGAAGCGATACACTCAAAGCTTCATTTTTTTTATTCATAAAAAACTTTCTAAGAATTGTTATTAGTTATATGTATTTCCTTATATCTCACTAAATACTTATAACCTTCTTCTATATTAAAGTGTATCTTTGGAAATACTATATTAGAACCATTTTTAATGCTGGAGGGATTTATTATGAAAAGAAATTCTAACATTTTAACTATATTTTTAATTTTACTTTTTACTATATTTAATGTATCAAAAGTTAGTGCTTCCAATGAACAAAAGGTAAGCGAAGAAACAAAAAAAGAAATGGAAGAAGTAATAAATTCTATATATAATTCTAGATGTTTATCCTTTATAGATGGTGATCTTTCAGCCCTTCCTGCTTATTTTGATACCTCAAATAAATTTGGAAGATGGTCCCTTGAGCATGAGGTTAAAAGAATAAAATATCTTAGAGATTGGGCATATAAAAGGGATATGAGCTTTACTCATGTAAGCTCTGAGTCTAAAATAAAAAGGATAAGTCCTACTAGTAGAGGTTTTAAAATAACCTTAGATGAGTACTATAAATTTAAATATAGCTACAAAGATAATGACCCTTTAACTGAAAACATATTTGGGGTAGGTTTATTACATTCTTTAGAACTTGTAAAAAAAGAAGATAAATTTGTCATATATAATGATTGGTATACTGATTGTTTTGAAGATGCATTAAAGGCTTATTCAGGTGAAATAAAAGAGGATATTCATATTTCTGAATCCCCCCTTGAATTTAAAATACCTAATTATGATAAGCCTAAACCTTCTTATCCTAATATAAAAAAAGGTCAATATAATAGATTAGAAGCTGTAAACTATGCTGATAAATACTGTGGAATACCTTGGGCTATAGGTGAAGGTAAAAAGTACAATAAGAAATATAAAAACTTCACTGGAATTGGAGGCAACTGTACCAATTATGTGTCTCAATGCATAGGTGACAAAGAAGAGGGCGGTGGATTAAACTTTGATGGTACTTGGTTTTGCGTTTATAACAAAAATGATGGTGCTAGTGGTAGTGCTGCTTTCGTAAATGCAGATGCCTTTAAAAACTATCTTATATACAGTGGTAGAGGTACCTTAATAAAAAAGGGGACATTTAACAGCCTAGCAGCACCTTCCAATACTAACCCAAATGGAGAAATTTCAAAACTTAATTTAGGTGATGTAATTGCATATGCAAAGGGCAATGATGTAGATCATTTTGCTATAGTTACAGGTTTTGATTCTCAAGGATATCCTCTAATAAATTCCCATACTACAGATAGATATCATGTACCTTGGGATTTAGGTTGGGGAGATAAAAATATAAGCTTTTATTTAATTCATATGAGATAGTATTTTATAATGTTATGAGAAACCCAGAATCCATCTAAGATATGTTCTTTTACCTCTCCAATTATACTATTGTCATTTAATAAAGCATAATTTTTGTTAGCATTTGCAATATACTTTCCTAGAGATGAAAATAATCCACAGCTTGTCTTGTTTTTAAAAGGACAGCTGTGGATTAATTATTGCATATTAAATATTTTAACTATTCTATTAAGAAACTTCATTAGCAACAAATTGAGCATTGTATAGATTACTATATATTCCATTTAAATTTAATAACTCTTCATGACTTCCGCTTTCTTCTACACCATTATCAGTTAAAACTAATATTTTATCAGCATTCTTTATGGTTGATAATCTATGTGCTACCACAATAGTAGTTCTACCTTTACATAACTCCTCTAATGACTTTTGTATCATATACTCTGTAGTATTATCTAAGGCTGAAGTAGCTTCATCTAATATAAGTATTGGTGGGTTCTTAAGGAATACTCTTGCTATAGATATTCTTTGTTTTTGACCACCAGATAACTTTATACCTCTCTCGCCAATAAATGTATCATAACCTTCTGTCATTGACATTATAAAATCATGTATATTAGCTCTTTTAGCCGCATTTATAATATCTACCTCATTAGCCTCCTGGTTACCATATAAAATATTTTCTTTTATAGTGCCTGTAAATAAAAATACCTCTTGTTGCACAAGCCCTATACTACTTCTTAAATCTTCTAAACTTATATCATATATACTTTTATTATCTATTAGTATATCTCCAGAGTCTACATCATAAAACCTTGGTATTAAATTACACAAAGTTGTTTTCCCTCCACCCGAAGGACCAACTAATGCAAGGGTCTTACCTGCTTGTATTTCTATATTCAAGTTACTTAAAATATCTTTATCTTCATATTTAAAGCATACTTCCTTAAAGTCTATCTTTCCTTTAACATTATTAAATACTATTGGATTTTCCTTATCTTTTTCAGTTTCTGCACTTAATATCTCCATATATCTTTTAAATCCGGTCATTCCATTTTGGTATTGTTCTACAAAATTTATAAGTTTCTTTATAGGCTGGGTAAACATCTTAACATACAGTATGTATGCCATGAAATCTCCAATATTTATCTTTCCTTCATAAGTGAAGTATCCACCAACTATTAAAACTACATAATCTAGTAAATCTGTACAAAACCCAAGGCCTGAATGATATTCTGCCATAGCCTTATATGCTCTTTCTCTTGCCCTTTTAAAATTTCTATTTCCTATTTGAAACTTTTTAAGTTCATGATTATGACTTACAAAGGCCTTTGAAACCCTTATTCCAGATATGCTGTTTTGTAAGCTAGCATTTATATCACCTGTTTTCACTCTAGTTTCCATGAAAGCTTTTTGCATCTTGGTCTTTTTAACCCAAGCAAATATAAATATAATAGGAACAAATGCAAAAACTATTAAAGTTAAAGGTGTATTTATTGTAATCAATATTAAAAATGAACCTATTATCATAACTATGGATATAAACAAGTCTTCTGGTCCATGATGGGCAAGCTCTGATACGTCCATTAAATCGTTAATCATCTTTGACATAATATCCCCTGTCTTATTGTTATCAAAATAATCACAAGGAAGTTTTTGGAGATGTTTGAATAAGTCCCTTCTCATATCTGCTTGCATTCTAACGCCAACCACATGTCCCCAATATTGCATAAAATAAGCGCAAGCCACCTTAATTATATATATTGCTAAAAGCGCTCCTGCAAATATAACTATCATTCTTAAATTTTTATTTGGAATGCTATCATTTACTAATTGCCTTGTCATCATTGGATAAAATAGGTCACATAAAACAGCTACAATAGCAAATAACATGTCTAAAAAGAAAAGTTTTTTATAAGGATTGTAATAACTTACAAACTTTTTGAACACTAAAACACCACCTCAATTATTACAGATAGTATTTAGATATCTTAGAACATTTTTTGTTAAGATACTCTAGATACTATCTGCTTATTTTTAATTATATTAACTTTAAACTATTACTTATTAAAGTTAGTTTTTATTATATTTTAATACTAAAGTATATAATATTAAAAATGAATTTTTTTAAATCTGAGAGTCTATTTATCAACACTTAAATCTTGGTAAGTACACTCCTCAAACCTATTTACCATGTTGCCATTAAGTTCCACCTTCTCTAAAAACATAGAAAGTGGCCTAACCCATATGCCCATATCCCCATATTGTGGCTGATAAACTACCATTTCTTCAAGGGTCTCTGAATGTGTAGCTATATATAATACTTTATAATAATTGCCTTTAAAATGTTTATAAAAAGCCCCTGGTTTAATTTTTCTTTTAATGCACATATTTAAGACTCCTTTTTTAGTTACTTAATATTTTTGTGCGAAATTCTGTCACACCTTAGGTGGTTACATTGATGGCACTATCTTCTTATTATATTCTAACACATTATTATTTTTAATTGTATATGGCTACTAATTAAAGGTTATTTTTAATTATTAAATGCCATGAAGTATCTTATAATATTGCTTTAAAATACAGATTGTTGCTCTTTCGAAAGTTTATTAGTTTCTTTTTTTATTTCTTCCATTATGCTAATAATTATAGAAGATAATTCTTTAGCTTTAGTTACCTGTTTTAAAGACTTATCCTTATCTTTTAATCTTATACTTTCAATAACTACACTACCTATATCATGCAGTGATAAATGATATGAATCTATTTCGTCCCACATCTTTCTTACACTTTCAAAACTTGGTATTACAGAATGATAAAAATGTCCAAACCCACATTTATGACCATCAGTTTGAATGGGCTTAACCTGTAAATTTTGAGCCATATCCTCTAAAGTATTTACCCACTTTTTATGTGCATTAATAGCATTATCTATAATTTTAGCAAAGGTATCATTTTCAATTTTAAAGTCTTCTTCATGACAAATTTCATTACTTATTTTAGATATATCTGAAATTTGTTTTTCAATTTCACCCATTAGATTTGCTTTATTCTTAATATCCTCCGACTTATGATAAATACCTTCTGATATTTTATTGAGCCCATAAACCTCTTTACTATACTCTTCAAATTCAGTAGAAGTTTCTTCTACTATAGCACTAATCTCTTCAGCAGAAGCAGCTAGTTCTAATACATTGTTTGTTACTGATTCGATAGAAATCTCACTTTTTTTGGTTTGCTCTAATATTTCTTTTATGTAACTATCCATACCATGGATGGTACTAATGGTATTATTAACACTGTTTTTGGTTTTATTAGATGACTTTTCTATCCCCCCAACATAATCGCTAATAAAAGCAAGTTGATCTTTTGTATTGTCAGCAAGCTTTCTAACTTCCTCTGCTACAACTGCAAATCCTCTTCCCTGTTCTCCAGCTCTAGCAGCCTCAATACTAGCATTTAATGCAAGCAAATTAGTTTGTTCTGCTATTTCCCTAATACCTTCCACTGTACTTTTCATATTACTTACTAGAGTTATAAGTTCATTAACATCATTATTCATCTCCTCTGAAGATTGTAAAACTTCATCCTTTGAGATGTATATTTTATCTAAGCCTTCTCTATTCTTTTTCGTTAAGTTTATTAATTGCTCTGCCTCAGTAGATATATCTGTAGTTGATGAAGCATATTCATTAACATTACTAGATATCTGAGCCATGTTTAGGCTAGTTTCATTTATAATCCTTACCATATCATTTCCAAACTTCTTTAGATTTTCAGACTGACTTTCTAAATCATAAGAATCATATAATAATTGAACATTAAAATCGCTTACTTTAATGCCCATATCAATACTTCCTTTAACAAGGCGTTTAACTGGATTTGATACTTTTTTAATAGTAATTAATTTTTTTTCTATAAATCTACAAGTATCTTCATTAGGATTATTGTCATTATATTTCAATACCAGTGATCTAATCTTTTTATCTTTAAACATATCTTTTGTATTCCTCCCTGTTTTCCCAATAACATATTTTTCAACTATTTAGGCTAATATAATATTTCTTATTTCGCTTTTTTATTTCACTTAAGTATAACATTTAATCCTAATGATAGACCATAATAACATTAAGTTTGTTCACATATTATTATGGGCTATTTTTTATAGCTGTATAGTTTATTACCTTTATGTTCTTTTAATAAGGTACTTATATGCAAGAAAGAGATGTTATCCTAAAATATAACATCTCTTTTGCAATTAATTCTATAAGCTTTTATAGTTAATCCATAGTCTAAGTATTATAACCATTTTTTAAACTTTTTAATATACGCATTTTTCACAGTTTGAGTCATTAAACAATACCCTAAGAGGATTCCTATCAGCCATGGGAAGTAAGATAGTGGTAATGACACAAATCCTACAGAAGCTCCAAATGAAGTAAAGGGTATAGCTATTCCCATTGCCATAATTATTCCTGTAAGAACTATTACTGGTGTTGTTGCCCTACTTTGAATGAAAGGAATCTTCTTAGTCCTAATCATATGAACTACAAGTGTTTGTGATAAGAGACCTTCAATAAACCACCCTGAATGGAACAATGCTGCTGCTGCTGGTGTATTTGCTTTAAACACATTCCACATAACTACATAAGTAACAATATCAAATATAGAACTTATGGGTCCTACAAATATCATGAATCTACCAATATCACTAGCATCCCACTTTTTTGGTTTCCTAAGGTAATCTTCATCCATATTATCCCAAGGTATTGAAATTTGTGATACATCATAAAATAAGTTTTGAATTAATAGATGAACTGGTAACATAGGCAAAAATGGCAAAAACGCACTGGCAATTAAAATACTAAATACATTTCCAAAGTTTGAGCTGGCAGTCATTTTTATATACTTTATTATATTACCAAATATATTTCTGCCTTCAATTACCCCTTCTTCTAAAACCATAAGATCTTTTTCTAAAAGTATTACATCTGCAGCTTCCTTTGCTATATCCACAGCAGTGTCTACTGAAATACCTACATCTGCAGCCCTAAGCGCTGGAGCATCATTAACACCATCCCCTAAGTATCCTATTGTGTGTCCGTTGCTTTGTAGTGCTTTAACTATTCTTGATTTTTGTATAGGCGATAATTTAGCAAATACCGTGGTTTTTTCTGACACTAAGGCTAGCTTTTCATCTGACATAGTTTCAATATCTGTACCAAGTAGCATATTTTCTATTTCTATACCAACTTGTTTACATATCTTTTCTGTAACTACCTCATTATCACCAGTTAAAACCTTAACCTTTACCCCATTATTTTCAAGAGCCTCAATGGCTTTGGCTGCTGACTTTTTTGGTGGATCTAAAAACCCAATATAACCTATAAGTACCATTTCACTTTCATCTCTTACACTAAAAGAGTTTTCATCTGGTATATTATTTTTTTGTGATATAGCAATTACTCTCATACCTTCTTTATTTAGTTTTTCCACCATTTTCTTTACTTGTTTTTTGATATCTTCTGTAAGCTCCACTACCTGTCCGTTATATTCAGCAAAGCTACATATAGATATCATCTCCTCAACAGCACCTTTAGTTATTAGCTGCCTTTTCCCCTCCCAATTCTCAAGAACTACAGACATTCTACGTCTAGTAAAATCAAAGGGTATTTCGTCTACTTTAGTATAGGAACTTTTTAAAGAAGAGAAATTCTTTTCATCTCCAAACTCTAATATAGCTCTATCCATTAAATTTCTAAGGCCTGTTTGATAAAAACTATTTAAATATCCATGTCTTAATACTCTATCATCTTCATTTCCATTAACATCCAAATGTCTTTCTACTACTATCTTATCTAAGGTTAATGTACCTGTTTTATCTGTACATAAAATATCCATAGCTCCAAAGTTTTGTATTGCATCTAATCTTTTAACTACTGTTTTTCTTTTAGACATAGCCACAGCGCCTTTAGCAAGATTAGTTGTAACTATCATAGGCAACATCTCTGGTGTAAGTCCCACCGCTATAGAGATAGCAAACAACAAAGCCTGCATCCAATCTCCCTTTTTAATGCCATTAATAAGAAAAACTATTGGCACCATTGTAAGCATAAATCTTATCAAAAGTAAGCTAACACTATTAACACCTTTTTCAAAACTTGTCTTTGCTCTCTTTCCAATTAAAGATGTAGCCAAAGATCCAAAGTATGTGTTATCTCCTGTAGCAATAACAATGGCTTTAGCACTCCCACTTATAACATCTGTTCCAAGTAAACATACATTTTCTAAATCTGATGCATTAATATTTTTATTTATCTTTCCTTTAACATAACTATACTTTTCTACAGGTTCTGACTCTCCAGTTAATGCAGATTGACTTATAAATAAATCTTTGCATTCTATAATTCTCACATCTGCTGGTATCATATCCCCTGCTGCTAGATGTATAATATCTCCTGGAACAATTTCTTCCATATTTATTTCTTTTACGCCTATTTCCTTTCGAGCCACTGCAGCTGTAGTCCTTACTAATGATTTTAGTGCCTCTGCAGCTTTACTTGACTTATATTCTTGAACAAATCGCATAAGTCCACTAATTAAAACCATTATAGTAATCACAATAACAGCTTCAAAGCTTCTATCCTCTTTAGGCACAATTACAACATCCGTAATATAAGATACTATGGCAAGTCCAATTAATACTAAAATAAAAGGATTCATAAAAGATTTTATTAATTGCATATACCATGACTCAACTTTTTCTTCCGATACTTGATTCTCACCATAAATGTGGATTTTTTCTTTGACCTTCTCTTCAGTAAGTCCTTTTGCATTGGTATTAAAAATTTCAAATAGTTCATTAATACCTTTTTTACTAAACTCAATTAATTTTTCTGTTATATTTATTCCATTATTAATATTCACGTTTCTCTTTTTCATAATAATTTACACCTCCGAAAGACAATAGGAAACTAAAGGTTACAACTTACAATTTTAACCTTTAACTTCTTAGTCATATTTAGTAAAATGTTGTGCTGAATTTATTTAAGTAAAGAGATAGTGAAATACACTCTAAGAATTAAAATCTAAAAAGATGCATTTATAAAATAATGCATTTTAAGAAAGGATACTCTACCAACCTTGTTTTGGAAAGGTATGGACGAGACGCTTAATATGCTATAGACTTTTTCTACCATATAAGTAATATCTCCACTATCCGTACTACTGGCACCTTCCATTCTTCTTTCCACCTCACTTTAATTAGAAATTCAAATAAAAAACCTCCACCAAGATTAAAACTTGACGGAGGCATTATAAACTAAGGTTAAGCTTAGATAAAGTTTTTACTTTATCTAAAATCTAAGTGGTCTATACAATGACTGTCAATTCTTTACTTCAAATTAAAGATGAAGCATTAAAATTATTAATCATGGCATAAACAATAATCCCACTCGTTCAAGTTTTGGCTCTGCAAGGCAATGAAGCTGAATTAGATTAAGCCTTCTTTGTTCGGCAAAATCTGCTAACCTATTAAAAATGTTTCCACTTTTTCACGGCATCAACCCGTATCCTTGTAGTAACCTCGCCTACCGAGGTATATTCAATTATATATTATACTATTCTATTATCAAAAAAATGTCAATGGTTTTTACGCAATT
This sequence comes from uncultured Clostridium sp., assembly GCA_964474485.1. Taxonomy (GTDB): domain Bacteria; phylum Bacillota; class Clostridia; order Clostridiales; family Clostridiaceae; genus Clostridium_L. The sequence continues at coordinate 16,803 of CAYYWN010000011.1, forward strand.
ATACTTGGAATTTAATTATTCCTTTATTTATATATAAGGCTTTCCTTAATCTTCTCACTGATTCTCCTAAAGCCTTTTCAGTTTTCACATCAATAACTATGGTATCATCTACTTTATTCATAAATTCCATACGACTTTTTAAATCTACTTCTCCACTAAATAAAATTTGATGATCTGAGCCTTTATTGTAATCATGCATATACATATGTATCACCTTTGCTTTAAAGTTTTCATAAAGATCCTTTGCTTTATACTTAGAGTCAGAATCATGACCAATATCCTAGGTAAAGTATATGCCATCTAATAGATAGTCTTAACATAGCCTCTTATAAACAGTCTAGCATTACTGTATTTTCAATGCAAACTCTAATACCGTACCTTTTTCCAATTAAGCTTAACTCTTTAAATGAATCCACTAAATTAGAAAAATATTTTCCCTTATAAATTCTATAAATTCAAGTCCAAGTTCATTACATAATATAAAGTTTTCTTCTATAGTTTGAAATTCTATCAGTGTGGGCATACCAATCTTACAAGTAATTTATATCCATTCCCCTATTATATATTTGTTTTATAATCTTTACCTCTAATTATAAAACTTATTCCTATTTTACGCTAATATTTATATTTATTTTTATTTAATATTAAATAATATATTTACATTTTCCACATAATATATTAATATTAAATTTGTCTATTTTACAATCTTGATGTGCTAACGTGACTTTTATTTATGTATAATCATAAATATTAAAGTAAAATGGCATAATATAGATTAGAAAAGGAGTTTATAATGAAATTATTTCAAAATCTTATGGATGAAACTTTAGAGGTTGAAGACTTAGAAGAATTAGAATCAGCCGCAGATCTTTTTCAATTTGGAGCTGAAAAAGGATATTATAATAAAAGACAATCAGATGAGTTCAACAAGTGTTACTGGGACATAAAACACAGATTTTTAGCTAAAGAGCTAGCTGAAAACATAAAAATCAATAGATTAGATCTTATTAACATAATTGCTAATGCACCAGTAGAAATAAAAAATGACAAAAGAGAATTATCTAATTATGTAAACGGACGAGTTAAAGCTTTAAAGGGTAAAATAACTGGTTTAAGATAATTATTCTTCATAAATTCAAATTAAATACTAAAAAGGGATATCTCAAATAGAAATTAATTTCTATAGTAAGATACCCCTTTTTTTATAAGTTTTTTTGCCTAATATAATATATTGATCTAACAAATTCTATTATTGAAAATACAAATATTGAAATTAAAAAATATGGATAAGCCAAAAGTTTTATGCTATCTATTTTAATAATAAAATAAATGGCTACTGCATTTATTATAATTACATAGATAAGTATTAATTTTAGCTTATTATTCTTTTTAACTTTACTCATATATATAAGGAATATTGTACAAATTGCGATTCCTATAATAAAACATACTATATATAGGTTCATCCAATAGTTGCTTAGAAATGTTTCTTTATACATGCGATTTTTAAAAACCAAGTACCTCATGACTCCCATTTTTTTCTTGCTTAAATATTGCATTATAAAAGCAAAAATTAAACTAATGACTTCTAAGCTAGTTAATAAAATCTTAACTACTGTTATTTTCCTGTTTCTACAGGGTTTTCTGGATATGAACTCCATTCGTACCACCCGCCATCATAAATTGAACTATTTTTTATTCCCATGGTTTCAGCATAAATCTGAACTTCCGCTGCTCTCCATCCTGTACCACAGAAAAATGATAATCTTTGATCAGGTGTAATACCCTCTAACTTCCACATTGACAGTATTTCTGAAGAATTACGCATAGTATTATCTATGTTTCTAAACTCCTCTAAATGTTGTGAATCCGAGCCAGCATGACCCCAAACTGCACCACTTGGACGACCTTTTGCTGTTATATCTGGATATCCTGGTATTTTACCAATATGCTCATCTAGAGTTCTTATATCTACAAGCTTACTTTTTTCTTTATTTGAAAGTATTTCTTTTGCTTTTGGCATGTCTACAATATAATCTTTATTTACAGGTACTGTTGCCCCAAATGAGGTTATTTCAGTCTTTGAATTTTCTTTAGTTTCTATAGCATATCCTGAATTTCTCCAAGCTCCAAAGCCTCCATTTAAAACTCTAACATCCTTAACTCCCATATACTTCAATATCGCTGCTAATCTAAAGGATCCCATAGGATCTTCTCCATAAAGTATTACTGTAGTATCTATATCTATTCCATTATTTAGTGCAAACTTTTCAAGCTTGTCATCTGATAGACGATTCCAAATAGGACCTTCTTCTACCTCGTCTGTATTTATATGTACAGCTCTTTTAATATGTCCTTTTTTGTAATCTTTTGCTTCATCTCCCCAACTAACTTCAAATATTTTATAAGATCCACCTTTAAAGTTTTCTGGTTTTTTATCACTTATCACATCTTCAATCCAGCTAGGTGGAACTAATAGCTGATAGTTTTCATAGCTTTCTAGTTTTAGTTCATCCTTTGAATCTTCTTTAAGGTTATATGTATATAATTTATCTATACCATTTTTCTTAAAGTAATTTGCTACTTCATTAGCATCTTTTTCATTCACATCATATAAAACTATATTCTTTTCCTTTGTAATTCCCTTTGTATTCATAACTTCTTTTAGTTCTTTGTCTTTATCCTTTTTATCTAACTTTATCCAATTAGCTGAAAAATCAGTGGCACCTTTAATATGTCCACCACTTTTAGCTCCATCTAATTTCCATCCATTAAAAGCATCATTTGACCTTGCATCTACGATAACCCAGTCAGAATCACTTATTTTTTCTTGCAATTCTTTTGTGCTTAAAGTTTTGATTTCATTAGATTCTTTTTTAGCTTCTTCTGGCTTAGTTTTACTTGAACATCCAGTAATAAAGGCTAAGCTTATTAATATCATGCTTAAAGTCATGATGATTCTTTTTATATTATTCATTAAAATTCTCCTCTTACAATATTAAATTGTTAATTTTCATTATCTTTTTCAATACATTATACAACTTTTAATTAATCCTGTATAATAATATAAACCTATAGTTATGGCTTCAACTATAGGTTTATTAAATATTCCCCCTTTTATAACTCTTTTATAAGTCTTACTACATTTTCTGAAGCTCTTTCTATATTCTCTTCACCATTTTCTAAAGCTTCTTGTAATGTTACTATTCCTGGAACTATGCCTATAATAGCTGTTATTCCTTCTTCATATAACTTTTCTGGCTCTTTACAACATACTCTTCCTGCAAATGCCACTACTGGTATCTTATATTTTAGTGCTGTTTTGGATACTCCAATTGGAGTCTTTCCAAAAATAGTTTGATCATCTATGCTTCCCTCTCCAGTGAATACATAGTCTGCACCTCTCAACTTTTCTTCTAAACAGGTATGTTTTATGACTAAGTCCACACCCTTTACAAGCCTGGCATCTAAAAACGCCATAAGACCTCCACCAAGGCCTCCTGCTGCACCAGCTCCATCAACATTTGATATATCTTTATTAAAAAGTTCTTTAATTTTATTTCCATAATGAGTAAGCCCTTTATCTAGTGCCTCTACCATATCCTTTGTGGCTCCCTTTTGTGGTCCAAATATATAAGATGCACCTTTAGGTCCTATTAATGGATTATTAACATCACAGGCCACTTCTACACTAACATGCTTTAGCCTAGAATCTAAACCTTTAAGATCTATACTTTCTAGATTTATAAGCTGTCCACCTCCATAAGGAAGTTCATTACCACTTTTATCTAAAAGCCTTGCCCCTAAAGCTTGAACCATACCTGCACCACCATCATTAGTTGCGCTGCCTCCTATACCTATAACTATATTAGTAGCCCCCTTATCAAGGGCAGCCTTTATAAGCTCTCCTGTACCATAGGTTGTGGTATAAAGCGGATTACGTTCTTCTTTTTTAACAAGTTGAATGCCACTTGCACTTGCCATTTCTATAACAGCAGTTTTACCATCTCCAAGCATTGCAAATTCTGCTTTTACAGTATTC
>CAYYWN010000012.1:0-20370 GCA_964474485.1 uncultured Clostridium sp.
TTTATATCTGCACCATTTTTACATTGGCCAGATACAATATATACCTTTGTACCAGAAGATAATATTTTATTTACTTGTGACTCTTTTGGAACACATTATTGTACTGAAAATGTATTTAATGATTTAATTGAAAATCAAGAACACTATATGGAATCATTAAAATATTACTACGACTGCATAATGGGACCCTTTAAGCCTTATGTGCTTAAAGCTATAGCTAAAATAGAAAATTTAGATATAGATACAATTTGCACAGGCCACGGCCCTATATTAAGAGAAAATCCTAATAAAATAGTTGAACTTTATAAAGAGTGGAGCACACCAAAACCTAAGGCTGAAATACCAAAGGTAACTATATCTTATGTATCCGCTTATGGTTATACTAAATCCATAGGCGATAAAATAGCAGAAGGAATAAAATCTAAGGGTGATTTTGAGATAAAATCTTATGATGTAATAAAAAGTAACATGGAGGACATTATAAATGATATAGATGACTCTCTGGGTGTACTTTTTGGTTCACCTACTATTAACAGTGAACTTCTTGAACCTATCCGTGATGTACTTACAAAGCTAAATCCATTAGTTCATGGTGGAAAGGTTGCAGCTGCTTTTGGCTCTTACGGTTGGAGCGGAGAAGCTGTTCCTAATATAGAAAGAAGACTTAAAGAATTAAGAATGAATATACTTACTCCAGGACTTAAGATAAACTTTAAACCTTCAGAAGACGAACTCACAAAAGCCTTTAATTTTGGTGAAGCTTTTGCAGAAAAGTTATTAGAAAAAGGAAAGGTTTCCAAAACTCCTTCAGTAAAAAAGAAAACAAGACTTTGGAAATGTGTTATCTGCGGAGAAATCTTTGAAGGTGACTTCCCTCCAGAGATATGCCCTGTATGTGGAGCTTCTAAGGATCAGTTTGTAGAAATAATTTCTTCAGAGCCTAAATTTAAAAAAGAGACTAGAGAAAGGTTTGTTATAATTGGAAATGGGGCAGCTGGATTCTATGCTGCAAAGGCCATAAGAGAAAGAAATCCAAAATGCTCTATAGAAATAGTATCTAAAGAAAAGTCTATATCTTACTTTAGACCTCAACTTTCAGATTATATAACAACTTCTATTCCTGACAAAAACTTTTATATAGCACCAAACAATTGGTATGACGATAATAACATAAAACAATCACTTGGAATATATGTAAATGAAATAATACCTGACAGTAAGAAAATACTTTTAAGTGATGGTACAACTTTAGAATATGATAAATTGATATTAGCCAGTGGTAGTTATAACTTTATACCTCCTATAAAAGTTGCTTGTGATGAACTTAAGACTACAATTGGAGATCTAGTTCTAACTTTTGAAAATTATAAAGAAGTAGATGGTCTCTTTACACTAAAAGAATTAGATGATGCCATCAACGTTAAATCCTATATGGAAAAATCTAAAAAAGCTGTTATAATCGGTGGAGGTCTTCTACGTCTTGAAGCTGCTTGGAATCTGAAACAAAAAGGCTTAGATGTAACTGTAGTAGAGTTTAGCACAAGACTCCTTCCAAGACAATTAGATAATGAAGGCGCTGCTATATTCAAAAAAATAGCAGATAAATCCGGGATTAATCTATTATTAGGTGAGTCTGCTGAGGAAATAATTGCAGATATGTGCATAATACCTACTTCAAATGATGATTCTGTTAAAAAAGCTAAAATTGTAGGCTTAAAATTAAAAAGTGGGGTAATCTTAGAAACTGATATGATTTTATTCTCTGTAGGAATAAGACCTAAAAAATATCTAGCTGAGAAGGCAGGATTAGCATCTGATAAAGGTGTTAGAGTTAATGATAAAATGGAAACGAATATCAAAGATATCTATGCCGCTGGAGACATTGCTGAGTTAAAAGGCATGATATTTGGTAACTGGCCTGCAGCAATAGAAATGGGTAAAATTGCTGGAGCTAATGCCGCTGGAGATGATGTAGCTTTCAATAGTTTTGTATCTTCCGTTATATTTAATGCTTTAAATGCTAAAATATTCTCCGCAGGATCAATAAATCTTGATGATAGCTCATTGGAGCAATTAGCTTTTAAAGATCTAGATAAAGGAATCTACAAAAAGTTATTTTTTAAAGAAAACATATTAGTAGGTGGTCTTCTAATTGGAGATTTATCTAAATCTGCTAAAATCATATCTGGTATAAAAAATGGTTATGACTTCGAAGAAGTAATTAAAAGTAACCTTCTTTAGATATCTAAAAAAGATAGTTCCTGTACATTTCAGGGGCTATCTTTTTTTGTTTTATCATGGGTTATTTATAATACGAAGAGGGTATTTATCATAAACCAACTCTACCCCATCTGAAAGCCACTTAATATAGATTTTATTTACATTCATAATATATCTAAAATTTAGGTCACCCTTTCAATGAAATAATTAATCCTATTTACTGTGCTAATTCATCCTTCTTTCTGTTTTCTACAAAGTGGAAATCCTCTGCTACAACATCATAAGTGTACCTTCTATTACCTTCTTTATCTTCATAACTTCCTGTATTAAGTCTTCCGCTTATGCTTACAAAACTTCCTTTTTGAAGGTACTTCATTATAATTTCTGCTCTTTTTCCCCATACAGAAACTGGAACAAAATCTGCCTTATTTTCACCATCTGAATTTTTATAATTTCTGTTAACAGCTACAGTAAACTTTGCAACCATCCTCTCTCCTGCTTGTAAGACCTTAATTTCTGGATCCTTTACTAACCTTCCAACCAATAGAATTTTATTCATATTTACCTCCATATTTCAACTTTATTTTTGTAAACATTTACTTCAATTTATATATAAAATTATTGCCACTTTAACAATTCTTATACAACTATTTAATAAAGTTTATATAAATTATTATGAATATTTATTAATTTTTATTGAATTTTATTAATAGAAATGATACCATATGTTTAACTTTATTTTTAAAGCTATGTAAACTCTTTTAAAGTAAAATCATTCCTAAGCAAGGTGGATGATTAACTAAAGTCTAATATCCACCAAGACATAATATAAATTTTATGAATTGAGGTGTTCTGATGAAAAAATCCACAAAAGATATCATAATAATAGGTTTTGCACTATTTGCAATGTTTTTTGGTGCAGGTAACCTGATATTCCCACCCTACCTTGGAAACATATTCGGAAGTAATTACATACTTTCTGCTATAGGTTTTATACTTACAGGAGTAGGACTGCCACTTGTAGGAATTATCGCTTGTACAAAGGTTAACGGTGACTTTGAAAATATAGGACGACCTGTGGGTCCAATTTTTACGAAAATTTTTTCTATATCCTTGTTTTTGACCATCGGACCTATGCTCGCAATACCAAGAACTGCTGCTACAACTTATGAGCTCGCTATATCCCCTGTATTCCCTATGATACCTTGCCTTGCATTCGTAATCTTTTACTTTGCGTTAAATTTAGTCTTTGTACTAAACCCATCGCAGATTATGGATCTTATAGGTAAATATCTAACTCCTATACTACTAATAACTCTATCTATATTAATAGTTAAAGCTATATTATGGCCTATATCACCTATTATAAATACAGGTAAAGCTATGCCCTTTGCTTCAGGCTTTAAAGAAGGGTACCAAACTATGGATGCCTTAGCTGCATTGGTTTTCTCTTCTATAGTATTTAAATCTATTTTAGCTAAAGGCTATGGTGAAAATAATGTTATGAGTATGACACTAAAATCTGGCGCAATAGCAATAGTAGGACTAGCTCTTGTATACTCAGGTTTAATGCATCTTGGTGCACAAACTAGCAGTGTATTTGGTGCTGATGTATCAAAAACTTACCTACTTTTAGAAATTTCAAAAAGTAATCTAGGCTCTATAGGAAGTATATTAATAGGTATAACAATTGGGGTAGCATGTTTCACCACTTCAGTAGGTCTCATATCTTCCGGCTCATCTTTTTTTGAAAGTTTAACTCATGGAAGATTACCTTATAAATTTAATGCCATAGTAATAAGCATTATTGGAATAGTAATAGGATCCTCTGGAGTAGAACAAATAGTAAAACTCGCAGGCCCTATACTTAATATACTTTATCCTATGGCTATAACTTTAATACTTCTTACACTTATTAAAGGTGTAATTAAAAATAACAATATATTTAAGATAACAGTATATACTTCACTACTATTTAGCATATTAAGTACCCTTTCTGGTATAAAATATCTAAACACATACAACATTAAAACTATTAGCCTATTAACTCAATTACCTTTATATGAAAGTGGTTTCGTGTGGGTTATTCCAACTATAATAATGTTTATAATATCCTTTATATTTTTAAACAGCAACCCCACAAAATCCCCCCTATTTGCAGATTAGATTTATATAATAAAATGGATGCACCTCAAAGATGCATCCATTTTTTGTAATTATTTCCATTGTATTTATGTTTATTTATGTGTTTATTGTAACTAAAAATGTATAATGTTTTTACCATTGTTAGGTGGCTATGATCTAACAAGATATTAAAAAGCTTCTCCTAATAGTTAAACTTAATATAAACATAAAATTCCATTAATTATTTTGCAAGGTTTCCAAAAATATTTAAATCTTTTATAGATTTAGCACCTTCAGGGTTAAACTTATAAAATAATTCTTCAAATTCTTTTGAACTTATTGGATGGTAAACCTGCCTTTTTATTATTCTTCCCTTTTCTTCCTTTGTGACATGAAAGGATACATCACTCTCTTCTTTTAAATGCTTAGAAGCATTATTCTTAATTATTATGTATTTTTCCCCGCCATATCCCTTTGCCTTAAAATATGTACCACAATCTTTCTTTACTATAAATCTTATAAGCGTAAGATCCTCTAAACTTTTTATTTCTCTTTTAGTCTTCAATTTTTCTCCCTCTTTCCAAAAGCTCACATCTGTAACATAATATTATATCTATATATTATCATTAACTTGAGTATAATTAAACAACTAATTTAATCAACTGCTTAAGTTCTATTCTTTAATTATTTTATCCATATATCGATATATTGCTTGTCTAATTAAACTTATTTAAAATAATATCTGTGTAAATTTGCTTTTAACAGGATGTTTTCTTCAAATTTCGACCTTTTACTTTCTTCCAATAAAAATAAGCCTATAGTATCTATCTTTATATTGTTACCTATAGACTGTGTTTTAATCAAAATATAATATTATATCTTTTTATAATTTGGATTAGGCCTCCCAGAGCTCCATAAAATATAAGCACCTCAGAGGTGATGACATAAAATGGCTGATACTTTGAGGTGCTTACACATATTGGGTTATCCTAAGGTTTTTATATAATATATAGCAAGTTGAGTTCTATCTCTTAAATCTAACTTTTCTAAAAGTCTTGTTACATAATTCCTAACTGTGCCCTCTCCTAAATAAAGTCTACTAGCAATTTCTTTGTTAGACATACCATCTCCTATAAGTTTAAGTATATCTATTTCTCTTTCAGTTAACTCTACTTCTTTTATAGGAAGCTTATGTGGATTTTTATTGATCATTTCAGATAAACTTTTCATAATATCTTTTTCAAATACTGCATTTCCTTTGCTTATAATTTTAATGGTTTCTATTATGGAATCTGAAGATTGACTTTTTAAAATATAGCCATCTGCTCCGTTTTTTATTGCTTCTTTTATATATTCTTCATCCTTAAAAGTTGTAAGCATTACTATTTTTATATCTTTAAAATTTTGTTTTATGAGCCTTGTACTAATAACTCCATCCATTATAGGCATTCTTATATCCATCATTACTATATTTGGTTTTTTCTCTTTACATAGGTCAAAGGCTTCTTGTCCATTCGCTGCTAATGCAACAACCTTAAATCCAGGTTCATTTTCTAATATTATCTTTAATCCTTCCCTTATAAGGGAATCATCATCTGCAATTAATATTTCCATAAAAACACCTACCTTTTTTACTTAGCCTTCCTTGGAATTACTACAACTATTATAAATCCTTTTTCTGATGAGATGGACAAGTTCCCACCTATATTTATAACCCGTTCCTTTATGCCACTAATACCCAACCCCTCTTTTATAAATCCACACCCTATCCCATTATCCTTAATATAAAGGCGTATAAAATTACTATTTGATTCTATATTTATATTCACCTTTGAAGCCTTTGAATGTTTTGATATATTAGTTAGAGCCTCTTTTAATGTAGATAAAATTATCTGCATTTCATGTGAATTTAAATTATTAAAATCACCTTCTTGTATAAATTCTACATCACAATACTTAAAATCTTCTACCAATGCTTTAATATATTCTATACTTATATTTTCTTTGGGTTTAATATTATGAACAGTTTCCCTTATCAAATCTAAAGCTTCAGCCATGGCTTCTATGGATCCATCTAAAAGCTCTAAGGCTTTTACCTTATCTTTTAGTTCCAAAACCTTACAAGCTCTAAGTTGCATTAATATCCCTGCTATTTTATGTCCTAAATTATCATGAAGTGACCTTGCTATCCTATTTCTTTCCTTAACTTCTGTAAGATGCATAATCTCATTAGAATGATTAATCAGCTCTTGTTTACTTCTCTCAAGTTCATATATATATCTACGTTCCTTATCATAAGTTTTATTATAAAGATTGTTCATATACTTAATCTTTTTCCTCTGTTTCCCTATAACAAGACACAATACTACATAAAAAATAAATGCTGCTATATAATTATACTCACCCTTATAATATAAAAATCCTAAACCTAAAATAAATGCAACCGTTGGAACTACTATATTTTCTTCTTCATCTATACTTAAAATAAAAATTCCTAGTAACAAAATAGCTTTTATATCTTTTAAAGCAATAACAAATATAATTATAATTTCTAGAATTTTAGATATATTGTTATTTAAATACTTTTCTCTAATCATATCTACGGACAAAAATACAAGAATTAAGAGTACATGCCCTGGGGTTATTTCTCCACCAATTATTATTTGAAAAATATAAAAAAATAATATTATAAGATTAAGCCAAATCCTTTTCATTAGTTCCATCCTTTAATTTCAATTCGTTAATCCAAAATCCCCCTTAATACTAATATATTCATACTTCATTAGCTACTACTTATTTCTCTACTAACCTATTACTTTATCCCTCTATTTTTTAACTTCACTAGACTTCCACGAACTTAATATTAAAAACACCACTGCAAATAAAAATAATATAGATATTTCATAAAATAAATCATTAATATTATTTCCAAGCAGTATCTTTCTAAAAGCTTCCATGACCCAGGTTGTAGGAACAAACTTTGATATATTAATTAAAAGCTTTGGCATTATTTCTCTTGGCCAAAAGCAGCCACCAAGCATACAAAATGGAGTTAAAATTAAAGTACCTATAAATGAGAACTGCCTAGAATTTTTAGATATACTATTTAAAAATATACCTAGCGCCACAGAAACTAGGCCAAATAATATCATAATAATATATAACTGTATAAGTCTATAATCTACATTAAGTTTTAATACAACCTTTAAAAATCCTATTAAAATTGTTATTTGTACAAAGGCTATTAATATTCCACTTAGTATATTTTGAATCATATAACTTTTACGGCTTAAGGGCGCTGAAAATAATCTTTCATCCATATTACTTTTTTTGTCCTCAACTATAAAAGAACAACCAATAGTTCCAAGTGAAAGTATTCCCATTACCAAGAACCCTAGATATTGAAATATCATTCTATTAGATGACATACCTTTATCAATAGTTTTATCTAAAATTTTTAAGTTGCCCTGTTCATAGCTCCTCATAGCTTCATAAAACTGATCTTCATTTCCAACAGTACTTTGAGCTACATTATTTAATATATTACCATAGTTTTCTAATGATATTTTAACAGGTATTTCTATATTTCCACCACTTAAACTATAACTTTTAATTATGGGTCTGTTTCCTTTTAATAAATTCTCTCCATATCCTTTTTCTACATAAATAATATAATCTAATTTTTGATTTATTAAATTTTCCTTTATATCCGTCTCTTTTGTTTCATAAGTTTTAACTCTTGAAAGGTTATTTAAATTTTCCTTGATCATAGATGAAACCTTGCTATTATCGTCATCAATAACCCCTAAATTAATAGACTGAGATTTAGGGGTTGCAAGAGTTAAGAATAAAATAATTAAAATTGGCCAAACTAGCATAAAACTTAATGCCATCCTATCTTTTAATATTCGCCTTATATTATTAATCACTATGGTCATATTTTCATGCCTCCTCTATTAATTTCTCTATTCATACTCTTTCCTCCTTTGAAATACAATTGAAACTAATAAAAATACTATAGAAAATCCCCAAAGTATAAAAATCGTTTCTTTTATATACAAAGAATTGCCTTTATAGATGCTACTAAATAAAGCCCTTTGTGCTAAATAACTTGGTGAAAGATACATTATTTTGGAAGCTAAAACCGAAGAATCTGGTACACTTATCTTAAAATACCCCCCAGATACTAATGTAAATATAGGTATTAACATACTTAGAATCTTATCTGCTAGTAATTCATTATTAAACATACTAGATAAGGCCACTCCTAAGGTTATTGAAAAAACTATTAATGTGAAACATATAAATAAAACTACCATAATATTTTCACCAAAATTTGCCTTATAAATATACTTAGAAAATCCTATTAGAACTACTACCTGCAAAGACATGGACATCACCGCTGCTAAAGCTTTACCAATTACTATGTCCCTAGTCTTTATATGGGATACTGAAATCCTTTTACCTATAGGTAATTTTTTTAGTTCAACTATAAACTCTGTTCCATAACCTGAACCATAAAGTATAGTCATAACCATCATTGTAATAGCATAATAATCAATAGCCCTTGGCATGTTACCTTTAGTGCTAATACTCTCATCTTTTATAACATCATACTTTTCAAAATCCACCTTTTTTGCATCTATACTACTGATAGCAATAAATGAATTGGCATGTTCAATATAACTTTCTATAACATTTTTAACGACAGTATAACTAAAAGAACTACTATCTATTCCTGATATTTCTATTAAGGTTTCATTATTTTCTTTTAATGTTTTACTATAATTTTCTCCTATATACACTATTGCACTTATTTTTTTATTTTCTAGTAGTTTTTCCCCCTCCTCTAAACTGACAATTTTCTTGTAATTTAATATCTCTTTTATTTCCTTCTCCTCTAAAAATTCGTCAAAACTCTTTGATAAATCTCCTTTATCTTCATTTATATAACCTACATTTATCTTCTCTAAGCTATTTACAGAGAAAACCGAACCTAGGGCTGTACCCAAAATAGAGATTAAAATTATAGGTAGGAGAAGCATATACATAAGTGTCTTTTTATCTCTTAAAACTCGTTTCATATCAACTAAAGCTATGGTTATTATATTCATAAAATCCCCCTCCTTAATCTCTTATTTTCCTTCCTGTAAGGGTTAAAAATACACTTTCCAATGTAGGTTTTTCTATATTTAAGCCTAAAATTTCTGCTCCTGAAGCTTCTATTATCGTTAATATAGATGAAATACCTACCTTATTCTTTTCTGAGGTAATATTTAATACACTTTCTTCTACCTCACATTCTTTAATTCCCTCAATAGCTTTTATACTATTTACCAGCGTAAAACTTACACTAGATACGCTTATAGTTATTTTTTCTTCTGTATAAACAAAATCTTTCAATTCTTCTTTGCTGCCCTTTGCTATAACTCGCCCCTTGTCCATTATAGCTACATCATTACAAAGGCTCTCTACCTCTTCCATGTAGTGGGAGGTATAAATTATAGTAGCACCATTGTCCTTCAATGCTTTAACGGAATTTAATATTTGGTTTCTGGACTGTGGATCAATACCTACAGTAGGTTCGTCCATAATTATAAGTTTCGGCTTATGAACTATGGCACAGGCAATATTAAGTCTTCGCTTCATTCCACCAGAATACTGCTTCACAATTTCATTCTTTCTTCCTTCTATTCCTGTAAATTCAAAGGCAGACTGTACAGCTTCCTTTAGCTTTTCTCCTCTAAGTCCATATAACCTTCCAAAAAACATTAAATTTTCATAGGCTGTTAGATCCTGATAAAGAGCTATTTCCTGTGGCACAATGCCTATATTCTTCTTTATATACATCTCATGATTTTTTATATCTTTTCCAAATATCTTTATACTACCACTGTCCACTTTAGTCAGTCCAAGCATTGAGTTTATAAGTGTAGTTTTACCTGCTCCATTAGGACCAAGAAGGCCAAATATATCTCCCTCACTTATATCTAAGCTTAAATTATCAATAGCTAACATGTTATCATACCTTTTAATTAAGTTTTCTACCTGCACTATCATAAAAGCACACCCCTTCATTTCATTAAATAAGTTATATTAAATTACATTATCTATATTATAGAATTTAATTTTTATTTTTGACCTTTTCATTACATTTATCTTTTAGTTCTGAGTCTTATACTATTCTAATTTCATACAAATAAATAGTTACATATATAATAAAAGACTATGACAAATGTCACAGCCGATTATTCCAATTAACTGGAATCACATGAGAGGTGCTCCTAATTAATTGGGAGTACCTCTGAGGTGATTCCACCTTTTTACAGTGGTATATGAAACTCTGGGATTCCACTAGAGTATGGTGCTATTTCATAAAGGGGGAAATATATTACTATACCTTCTTTAGTAATATAAAAATCTGTATCATCCTTTACGCCTTGGAACTTGTCTTCAAAATAAATTTCAGGGCTTTTAGATATGGATTTTTTGATTGAATTATCAATGTCCTCCTTGTAATTAAAACCTTCTTTAAATAAAGATGAAAGCTCTATCCTGTCTCCTGTATCTATATAATAGTTAAAATTAATCTTATAGGTCATACCATGAGCTCCTCCAGTGTACTCATAGTATACAATTAATATACTTAATATATTGTTACTATTATACTTTACCTTATAATCGCTTTGTGCTACTTGTATATTAAAATCGTACCCACTTTTATCACACTTTTCTTTATACTCAGCTGCTCCTTTTTCTATGTTATTTTTAAATTTCATAGTATAATCTTCTATTTCCTTATTAATCTTAAGAGTTATATCCTCTTTTATCTCTGATTGCCCTTTTGATTGTATCTTAGGAAATTTAATATTTACCTCTACCTTATCATTAGAGTAGTTTAATTCTTTAGATTCTATCTGTACACCTTTGCCTTTAAATGCTGTATTTAAAGTAGTGTTTTCGCAGCCTTCAATACAAGTTTTATAAACATTGCACTGACTTGTAGCCTCCCTCTCACCTATTTCCTCTGATTCTTCTTTTGAATCTTCCTCTATCTTATTACTACCACCATCCTCAGGGTTACCTTTTTTTTGTTTATCTGTATCCCTATCCGCATCCACATCCTTTTCTATACTTTTCTCTATTCCGCCTTCATTACTCGGACTTTCCTTATCAACTGAATTATTATAAACTAATACTAATAGTCCAATAATTAAAATGCTTAACACTAAAATCTTAGACTTCTTATCCATAAAGCACCTTCTTTTGATTTCTATTTTTATTTTTATAAGACTTATAAATAAATTCTACCTTTTTATATAGAGTTTTTTATATTAGATCCCATACCTATTTGTATTTGCTTTTGTGTAGACTTTATTTTCTCCATTAGTTTCCCCATTTGAAATTCTATTTATCCAATTTTCAAAGAAGAATCTATTCATAAAATACCAGAAAGCTGCTCTTATAGATCATATATCCATTAAAGGTTATGGAAAAAAGGTCCTAGATGTCTTTTAACACCTAGGACTTTTTATTCTAATAGCATTCTATTATTATTTATCTTATTACTTTTTAAGAACTAATCCAAACTTTTGCCATGCTTCAATATAGTCTAAAAGGAATAACTCTTCTTCTACAATTCTTCCAACCACATTGGTTTTGCCGGAGTTATCCATGTCCTTAAGAGCAACCTGAAGCTCTCCTGCATAGTGCCCATATAATGAAGTATCTATTAAAATATCTCCACGCTTGATACTAGGAGTATTAAATGGTACAAACTCATGGCCCTTATATTTAACTCTACTTTGAGTAGATCTTATTAAATAATTGGATACATCTCCTCTATTAAAGTGAAGTTCTTCAAGTACAATTTTCTTTTCTATTTCAGGTAAATTATCTATAAGTTCCACATCAAAAGTTAACTTTTCCTTGTTTATCTTACTTAATGCTTTTAATTCATTTTCAGACGCAAAAGCATTTGCGATAATTACATCATCCACTAAACCCGTTGCAAATAAATGCTTAGTTTGAGCTGTTACAATCATATCTCTATGCATTTCTAATGTACATAGACCTTCATTAACAGGCCAAGGTCCAAAGTTAGCATCATTAGAAGACACAAAAGCTGCTGTTCTTATTCCAAACTGTTTGAATTGTTTAGAACACTTTATAAAGTGATCGTAGCTTAACCCTGAATATCTGTGGGGATAAAAGTTATGACAACCTAAAAGTTTCTCCGTATTAGGTTTATAACTCATTATGTTTTCTAAATATTTAGTTCCATTGCTCATATTTATTTCTATATAAAGATCATATGGGTTAAATGTCATAAGAGACTCTTCATTACCACTATACCCCATATCTAGCCTTATACCATGTGCGCCAAGATCATTAAAAAAGCTTAAATCACTATAGCTTATACCAAGTTCCCCAAAAACCCTTGGGCTCACATCAGCAATAACTTCCATGCCTAGACTATTAGCCTCATTAATAACAAATTTAAAGTCATTTACTATTTTCTCCTTATCTCCATCAACTGATAAAAGACAAGTAAATACTCTTTTAAAGCCATATTTATGTGCAAGTCTTAGATATGCTAAATTATCTTCCATAGTAGCGTGTCCTGGATAAACTGATATTCCTAATTGTCTCATTTAATATCTCTCCTTCTTCCCGGTGTTATATTACCAAGTACAACCCTTTCCTTGGCTCCTGTAGCCCCTATAACATTACCTGCCATTCCATTTAAGGTTTCATTTGCGAGCACTGCAAAAGCTATAGCTTCCTTAGCATCAGATGAATATCCAATATCTTCTTGAATCATAACTTTGCATTCAGGTAAATATTCTCTTATCATCTTTACTAGGGTATTATTGTAGCTTCCACCACCACCTAATATAACTTCATCAATAGGGCAATTTTCAAATACAAAGCATCTATAATTTTCAGCTATGGATTTTGCTGTGAAAGCTGTCACTGTTGCTATCAAATCCTCTGCATTAAGATTTCCCCATTTTTCAAGAAGCTTATCCACAAACTGACTTCCAAATAACTCTCTTCCTGTAGTCTTTGGTGGAACCACCTTAATGTATTCAATATTCATAAGTTCCTTTAATAGTTCACCATTAATATTTCCCTTAGAGGCAAACTCTCCTCCTTTATCATAGCTTACACCCTTAAGTCTTTTTGTGACCTCGTCCATAATCATGTTACCAGGCCCTGTATCAAAGGCATGCATATCTTGAAGATTGCTATTTTTAGGCATAACTGTTACATTCCCTATGCCTCCAATATTTTGAAGAGCTCTATTTTTATCTGATTTGTATAAAAGATATTCCGTGTAAGGAACTAGAGGTGCGCCCTCTCCTCCAGCTGCCATATCCATAGTTCTAAAATTTGATATTACTGTAGCTCCTGTTTCATAAGCTATAACTGCAGGTTCGCCAATTTGAAGAGTAGACTTTACATAACTTCCATAGGCTCTTGGAATATGAAATATAGTTTGTCCATGTGAACCTATAAAGTCTAGTTTTTCTAATTCAATGCCTGCCTTTTCACAAACTCTCTTTACCCCATCTGCAAAAATATATCCAATCTTAAAATTTAAGCTACATATCAGCTGAGCAGATGACTTATCTTTGGTAAATGACATCTTTATTTCTTCTTTTATATCCTCAGGTATCTTTTCATTTATAAATTCTATAAGCCTCACCTTTGTACTTTCACCAAAGCCCTCAATCTCAACAAGTGCAACATCTACACCATCAAGAGATGTGCCTGACATAAGTCCTACCGCATATTTACTCATGACTTTCACCGTCCTTAATTTTTATTTATATAATAGTTTCTTCGCTAAATAAAATGCTCCTTTTGCAGGAGAAACATCACCTTGAACAATTTTAAAGATTCCTATATCCTTTATTAAGGCCTGTTGAAAAGCTTCTTTCACAAGCTTAACTTCTGTTAATATGCTTCCCTTTATACCAATACTTACCTCACCCTTAAAACCTAGTTTTTTATATAAATTGTAGGTTATTAAAGCGAGACTCCTACCTGCCTTAACCAAAATTTCTTTAGCTATCTCATCTCCTAAAGCCGCCTCATCTACTACAATTGGTGCAAAAGCAGCAATGTCTCCCTTACTAGAAGAATATATAAATCCTTTAATGTCATTAACCTTATCTATATGAAGCTTTTTCATAAAAGCCTTAGTAAGAGAGCTATAAGGTAGATTTGAATCTTCTTCTACAATCATATTTTTAAAACCTTCAATTGCAATATAGTAGCCGCTACCTTCATCTCCTAAAAGATGTCCCCAACCACCAGTTCTATTCAAAGTTCCATTACACAAGCCATAGCTAATGGAACCTGTACCAGAAATAGTTAAAATTCCATCTTCTCCTTTTAAAAGAGCTGCAAGAGCGATTTCTGCATCATTAGTGACTTTAACAGGTATACAAAACTTGTCCTCTAAGGATATTTGAAGTTTAGACTTTATATCTAAAGCCTCTATACCTGCTAGTCCAAGATATATAAGCACACAGTTTGCTTCACCATATGCTTTCTCTACACTATTCATACAATTTTTAATAGATACATTTATATTTTCATTTGCCTTTTCAAAGCCAAGGAGGAGATTACCAAAACCTGTATAGGCTCTTCCAAGCTCTTCTCCATCTAGGTTATAAGCTATAGCCTCAGTCTTAGTTCCTCCTCCATCAACCCCTATAATATAATTCATTTAAACACCAGCCTTTATAATATACTTCATCTAAACACTAGGTTTTATAACTTAATTAATATTTCTACTATGTTGCCTAAATCATCTTGAGTAAACTTTATTTTTAAAGTTTCTTCTAAATCCTTAAGTCCACTTTCTAAGTACTTAAAAATTTCTTGATGTCTTGAGAGTATAAGTTCTAGGTTGTTGCAACCTTCTCTTTCCTCTCTGTTTATAAGTCGTTGAATAAGGCATCCAAAATGCATTAAAAGTCCATTTAGCTTTTCGCTATCTAGGTGTATATCAAACAAGTATTTCATAGTAGTTAAAAGTTCCATAAAACTATTTACTATATATTCAGCTTGTTCTAACTCTAAATACTCCTTATAAACAATCTTCACATTTTTTATTAGCTTTTCATCCTTAATATGCTCCTCAAAGTCTTCTCCCATAAATTCCTTAAAAAACTTATCCATGGGCATATAGTGTATTCCTTCAATTTTTAAATCAAAGGCACTGATTATAGATACAATATTTGCATCCTTCCTTATATTTTCAACTGCTTTTTTAAACTTTTCCTTATCCTTTATACTTAAATTTATTACCTCATATTTATCTTTGCTATACTTGCTATATATAATCTCCTTAAGCTTTTGTGCAGTTCCCTCTCCTGTTGAGCAAGCAGTTATTATTACTTCCTTCTTGCTGTTTATGTTCTTACCTATAAAGTTTCCAACATATCTACTTTCAAGATCCACAGATTTAACTATTTCCTCTAAACTCTGATGCATAAGAGCTTTTCTTGTAGCTTCAATAACAGTAGCAGTAGTAACCATGTCTACAGCTTTTACATCAATTCCAATATTGGTTTTTATAATCTTATCAAAAAATTTAAGAGATCCCATATCTACTAAAAGTATAGCCCCAACACCCTCATGATTTTCTTTTATAAGATCTTCTATTTCATTAAGAGCTACTTCAGGTTTCATAGAAAGTGGCATATCAAAACCAATTGCATGATTTGCATTTAAAAGTTGATTTGTGACTTCTGCCATAGAGGATGCAGTACAATTACCATGCATAGCAACTATTACAGTTACTCTACCCTCTATTTTCTCTATATCTGCTGCAAAAAACATTGTAATAAAACCTATTTCATCCATAGGCACCGTTAATTCATACTTTTGTTCGAGCTTTTCTGAAAGCATCATAGCCATTTTAAACTCTTCCGGATACTTTTTACGTATTTTATCTATTTTAGGATTGGCTATTAATCTATTTTCTCTCATTCTTCCAATAAAAGTATCGATGTGTAGTAAAAGTCCTAAAAAAATGTTTTTTGAAATATTTCTTTTTAGCTTATACTCAGCTAGATACATAAAATTATTCAAAAAGTCATAGAGGTCATTATTAACTATTCTCTTTATATCATCTTCACTGGAATGATTTTTAATACTAGATAGGTGATTATTAATAAAGCCCTCAACTTCGTTAGAAATTTTATTCTTTATTTCATCTTCCTTAAGTCCTCTTTTTTTTAGACTTTCTGTTTCCTTATCAATAAATTCATAAATATCCTTTGAAAGGCTGTATTTATCTTCCGTATATTCATCATTAAAATCAGTATCACCATTAATTTTAAGCTTTAAATCTTTTGAACTTATCTTTTTAGATAATAAGAGTCCCGCTCTAACCTCTTCTGAAAAATCATCTATGCTAATTTTCACCTTTTCTTCTGTGAACATAGTTCGTAAAAATGCTTTTGCACAACCAATCTGTATATTTCCTTTAAGTTCACCTATATTATTGAGACACTCATAATTTAAAAGAGCCGTAAAGGCATCTGTTTCTACATCTATTTTTTTACCTATCCTTTTAGATTCTTCTTCAAAAAAGTTTTCTATAAGACTTGCTCTTTCCTCTGCTGTTCTCTCTCTAAGACTTGGAAGGGTAATTGTTACTGGTATCCTTCTTTTAAAAGTCTTTAAAAGTGAAGATTCTATGTTTTCTGTTGTAGCACAGATAATCATAGCATTTATGTGGACATCTCTTGTGCTTCCAAGAGGTGTATATTTTCCTTCATCTATTAATGTAAATAGCATTTCTTGGCCCTCTGCAGGCAGTCTATGCACCTCATCCAATAATAATATTCCATCTCTTGCCTTTTCTATAATTCCTTCTTTGTTCTCTGTGGCCCCAGTATAGGCTCCTTTTTCCACTCCAAAAAGATGAGATAATAAAAGCTGTGGATTATTAGCATAGTCTGCACAGTTAAGAACGGCAAAACTTTCACTATTTTTAATGTTATCAATTTCCAAGGCGTATTTGAACATGCATTTTGCAAAAAATGATTTTCCTACTCCTGTTTCTCCCACAATTAAAGTGTGAAGACCCATTGGTGGATATACAATAGCAGCTTTAGCAAGGGCAATAGGATGTTTTAAACTAAAATCCTTACCTATAATAGTGTCAAATACAGAAGGTTTTTGCTGAAGATTTTCATTTTCCGCTTTATTACCTTTACTAATATTGTTTACATAATAAAGTACCGGTCTTCCCTCACCCTTTGAAATAGTGCCTTCACTTATAAGCTTTCCAAGTTCCCTTGCTACATTTGTTCTTTTCATATCCAAAAGCTTAGCTAAATATTCAGTACTAACGCCTATAACTTTGCCTTGCTCTCTTAACTGCTTAGTGCATTGTGCATTTAGTGTATTATAAACAATATCTATTTTCATTGTTTAACCCGCCTTATTTGTTTTTCTTATAATTTATTATACCCTTAATTTCATTTTTCTCTAATTTTATTCTTGTCATTTCAAAGAACATTATACACATTACACTAAATATTAAAAGAAGTAAATTCCATATTATTGGATTTATTTCCTCAAACAGGATAGAAGGTACTATTAAAATCAGTGGAGCTACTCCACCTACTATCCATCGATTTATATTAAATTTTTTAGTGAGGCGCTTTGTAATGTATACAGAACCTAAAACTACCACCATTAAAAATACAATATAAGCAATTTTTGATATCATAAATATCTCCTCTATTTCTTATGGATTATTTTTAACATTTCTACCATTTGTTCTATAAGGCTTTTTTCTGAGATTGCAGTCATTAGCTGATCTTGAGCATGTACCATAAGTAGTGACATCTTAAAATCTTCACCATTTATTTCTGCTTGTATTAGCTTTGTTTGAGTATTATGAGCTAGATCCAACTCTTCTTGAGCATTATTAAGCAATTCTTCTGACTTTTCCATTAGATTTTCTCTTGCTGCCTTTAGTGCCTCATATGCAAAATTTCTTGCATCTCCACCATGTGATATTATTTCAAAAATTTCTTGTTCCATTGAAAACCCTCCTATTTTGTAAGTAGCACCGCGGTCAAAGACTACGGTGCCTATAATTTTTAAGCAATTTCTGATTGTTTTTCCTCTAAAATCATCTTCTTTTCATAAACCTTAAAGAATGGATAATATATAACTGCAACAATTGCAATGTTGATTGTTACAAGAACTGCTGCTCTCCAGTCTCCTCCTGTAGCAACGAATGCTCCAATTGGCGCTGGTAATGTCCAAGGTGCCATAACTGTAACCTTAGAAACGAGTCCTGCTGCTGTAGCTGTGTATGCTATAATTCCTGACACAACTGGTCCAAGTATAAATGGTATTGCAAGAATTGGATTCATTACTATTGGCACACCAAATATTAATGGTTCGTTTATATTAAATATACCAGGTATAATTGAGAATCTTCCAACTCTCTTTAAGTACTCCGACTTAGAGAAACACATAATTATTGCTAGGCTTAAAGTTGCTCCAGCTCCACCTATCCATATAAACCATTGGAAAAACGGTTCTACTGCAATGTTTGGAAGTGCATTTCCTGATGCAATAGCTGCAGTGTTTTGATCTAGTAGTACAAGCCATATTGGTCTAACTAAAGATCCAATAACAGACATACCATGGATACCCGCTGTCCAAAGTAATGTTATGAAAATTACCGGAACTAAAACTCCACCTAAACTGTTTCCTGCTACATTTACAATAGGTTTAAATACATTCATAATAGCAGTTTGAATATCGAAATTTAACCAAACTCTTATAAACCAAACTGTAGTTATAATAACTGCAGCTGGAATTAAAGCTTCAAAAGATCTAGAAACTGATTCTGGAACTTGTTCTGGCATCTTTATAGTTACATTATGCTTTTTTAAAAGTCTCATAGTTTCTACAGCAAATATCATAGAAATAATAGCTGCAAACATCCCTGATCCCCCTAAATTTGCCATTGGTAATATCCACCCCATTGGCGCTGCGCCTTCAATACCTGCTGTTGTTGCAGTTTTCACGAAAGCGTCTACATTTAACGGTATAGTTGTAAATAGGAATGCAGTAAGAGAAAGTACTCCTCCACTAATACCATCCAATTTGTAAGATTTAGCCAGACTATATCCCATACCATAAGCAGCATATAATGACATTAATCCCATAGTTAATCTATATGGTACCATTATTTGGCCAACATGTGGTGCTATAGCCTTTGCCCAAGATTGTACTGGTGGTTGCGCAATTATTAAAAAGAATGAACCTACAATAATTAAAGATAATGTCGAAATAACTCCATCTCTTATAGCTTTTAAGTGTCTTTGTTCTGATAGCTTGGCCATTGGTGGCATAAGCTTTTCTTCTATCCATTTTAAGAATCTATCCATTTTATCCCTCCCATGTTTATATTTTTACTTTGAGTATTTTTTAATTTGGTCTAATACCTTAGGAGCTCCTATTGGTGTATATCCCATCGGCGCTACAAGTTCTACAGGTACATTTACTGCCTTAGCTGATTCTTGAAAAGTCGCTAATCTGTGCTTTACTTGAGGAGCTACTATAACTAAGTCATATTTACCCTCTCTAAGCTCATCATCAAACTCTCCAGTACCAACAGCTTTTATTTCTAGTGGAAAATCCTTCTTATCTGCTTCTTGCTTTATAGCCTTAACTATTATAGAACTAGACATTCCGCCTGAACAAACCATTAAAACTTTCATTTAAAATCACTATCCTTCCTTAAAAATTTTTATACTATTACTGAAAGCAATTATCATGCCAACTATTTTAAGTATTGATAAATGTGATTCTAAAGATTAGTGTATCATCCACGTAATGTAATGGTACACTATTTGTTCTGTCAATTGATACAGAAAAGGAAGAAAACCCTGAAGCTGTTTTTCTTTATTAATGTAAATATTTACTTTTTTTTCTATTTACTTATTAAAATTTTTAGTATTATGATGTATA
>CAYYWN010000013.1:0-20275 GCA_964474485.1 uncultured Clostridium sp.
TCAACGATGATAACCATTAAAGAATTAGGACAGGAAGAAAGAATACAAGAAATAGTTTCTAGATGCGAATGCGTGCTAAGATGTGAACCTTTAACAAAGGTGGGTAAAGACATATTGGAAGAGATAATTGAAGAATACAAGGAAGATCTATAGGAGGAAGTTATGGCAAGACCACAAAAGAATGGATTAGATTACTTCCCATTAGATGTAGATATAGATCAAGATGATAAAGTTGCACTCATAGAAGCACAACATGGAATAACAGGTTTTGCGATAGTTATTAAATTATTAATGAAGATTTATAAGAACAGTTACTTCTATGAGTGGACAGAAAAGGAACAATTACTCTTCTCCAAGAGAGTTAATGTAGACATTAATCAAGTTAATGTAGTCATTAATGATTGTGTTAAGTGGGGGTTGTTTGAGGATAACCTCCTCAAAACCCACAAAATACTTACTTCTAAGGGCATTCAACGGAGGTACTTGGAGGCTGTAGGTCGTAGACAAAAGGTAGAAATGAGTAAAGAGTACCTACTTTTAGATGAAGACATAGTTAATGTATACAAAAACCTAGTTATTGTTAACATTAATGATAGTTCAGAGGTAGTTAATGTAGACATTAATCCCCAAAGTAAAGTAAAGGAAAGTAAAGTAAAGGAAAGTAAAGAAGAGAAGACAGAAAAGAGTAGTTGTAGTAGTTTTGAAAACAAAGATATTTACAGTATCTATGAAGAATGTGGATTTGGATTATTAAACAAAATGTTAATGGAAATGATAGATGCAGATATAGAGCTCTACAGTAAAGAATGGTTAATAGAAGCTATGAAAGAGTCTGTAAAGCAAGGTAAGTATAAATATAGTTACGTAGAAGGAATACTTAGAAATTGGAAGACCAATGGAAAGGAGGAGCAGCATGGAAGCACTAGAGAGAATAATGCAGAAGGCAAATACACAGGTTTCAAGCCACAGCAACCAAAAATCACAGAAGAATTTGACACAACAGACCTTATATAAATGTGATCTATGTAAAGACACAGGTTATTTAATAGACCAGCCTCAAGAGAGTCAACCTGTTATGAAGAGATGTAAGTGTCAAGATGTAGAAATAGCTAACAGACAATGGAAGAGTGCTGGAATCAATCCCAAAACAAATAAACAAACCTTCTCAAACTTTAAAATATGGAATGAAAGTTCAAGGGCAGCTAAAAATACAACAATAGCATATTACAACATGTTTCAAGCAATTAAAAGTAATAGAAAAAACTCTATAATGCTATGTGGACAAGTAGGGAGTGGCAAGACACATCTTAGTATAGCTCTAGCTTTAAACTTCATACAGAAGGGAATTAGAGTGGTTTATATGCCATACAGGGATGTAATAACATCACTAAAACAAAATATGCTAGATGAAGAATTTTATAAAAGGCAAGTAAGTAAGTTTCAAACCGCAGATATTTTATTACTAGACGATCTATTCAAAGGGAAAATAAATGAAACTGATATAAACATAATGTTTGAAATTATTAATTATAGATATTTAAATTATTTGCCCATGATAGTGAGTACGGAATTTACTCTTGATAAAATGCTGAACTTTGATGAAGGGGTAGGCAGTAGGATTTATGAAATGTGTAAAGATTACACAATTGAAATAAGAGGCCAGGAAAATAATTATAGATTGAAATAGAAAGGGCTAGAGAAATAATGGGATTTCACATGTTTATAACAATTGAGAATTTCAAATAAGATTATGTATTGAAAATCAAGAGGTCTTTTTAATATATATTGTTAATTAGATTTGCTATTTTCTAGGATTCGCTGTTTCGATGATATAAGAGCTAGTAAATCCCCAGTTGAAACGATGAAATTGCTTAAAATGTCGATTTCATCTGCTGTTAGACCTTCAGAAAGAGAAACTGCAAGAGCATTTGCAGCAGCTATAAGTTGTCCGATATCTAAATCATTCAATGAAAATGACATTATAAATCACCTCTTAATTAAAGTATATGATAAGTTATTGACAATAAGCCTAATAATGCAAATAAATTAGAAATGATTGAAATGAAATAAACCTGTATAGCCATGATGCATCAAGTGAAATTTATGTGAAGAAACAAGGAAGGAAAGTAAATAGATGAAAATAGATGAATTAAAAATGTGTTGTAATGATAGTGAAATAGATTGTATAGGATGTGAAATAGGTAAAGATAATGAGTGCGCTGATTGCTGTAGAGATTGGGGCAATGAGGAGGAAAAATTATAATGACAAAAGAAGAATTTATGGACAGGTATAAAAGAGAATATGAGGCTAAACAAAGAGCTAAAGATCTTAAGTATAGGCAAGATATAGCAGTTGCCCATAGAAGTGGTATGGAGAGAAGCATGAGAAGAAAGTTTGGGCAAGTATAAAGGGGGACTTTACATGATACAAATAGTTATTGACGGTGAGCCGAAAGGCAAGGGGAGACCGAGAATGAGCACCAAGACAGGAAGGGCGTACACACCGAAGGATACTGCAAGCTATGAAAACTGGGTTAAGCTATGTTACCAGGAGCAATCCAACGGAGAATACTTTGAGGTTGAGCCTCTTAGAGCTCGGATTAACTGTTACTACAGTATCCCGAAAAGTGATAGTAAAAAGAAAAAAGAAGAAAAGGCGGAAGGGGTTTTAAGACCAACTAAAAAGCCAGACCTGGATAATGTAGCAAAGATAATATTAGATAGTTTGAACTCCATAGCTTATAAAGATGATAGCCAGATTGTCGAGTTAGAGATTAATAAGTATTATGCAGAATCAGCAAGAGTGGAAATTTTATTGAGTGGATGTAGAGATGAAAAGATATGAGAAGTTTAATAGTATTCTTAATGAAACTGATAGTCCAGAAATACAGGCTTTTGATATGATAATAGCACATATAATAGAACATTATAAAATAGAGAAGGATTTAAGCTGGTGTAAAGCTAGATATAAAAGCCAAGTTGAATGGTTAAATGAAGAATTGAAAGTTTAAACAGAACGTTTAAAACGACTTGTTTAGAAAATAAATATATCTATAGTGTTCTAGTAAATTAAAATACTAGGCACTTAGAAAGTGAGAGGAGATATAAAATATGTTAAGGTTTATAGCTGGATTGTTCATAGGTTCAGCAATAGGATATTTTATGGCTGCATTGATGATGGTGGCTAAAGATAAAGAATAACGAAAGAGGGGATAGACAGATGGAAACAAGTTTTAATAAAGAATATTTTGATGCATTTGATATGGATGAAGCTATAAGCAAGGCTATTAGGGAATACGATAGAGAGAAGAGTATGAATCAAAGAGATAGGAGGCTCCATAATACAAGGCTGTTAATGAGAAATTATAATAAACTAAAGGAGCATATAGATAATGTTAATGATGATCTAGAGATTAAAGTTGATAGTACAGATGATGAGGTTTGGATTACCAGCATTACAAGAACAAAACTAAGAACCATGAAAATGATGGCATATATAGATAGTGCATTAGCAATAATTAAAGAAGACATGAAAAGAAATTGCATTGAATATAAGTACAAGGCATTTGAAGCATACTTCATTGAAGAAAAAACTAATGAAGAAATAACAGAAATTTTGGGATGCGGTAAGAATCAACCTAGAATATGGTCAGATGTAGCATTGAATGAATTGAGTATTTTATTATGGGGCATTGAAGCATTAGGGATGTAAAAGGGAAAAGAGGGAGTTTTAAAAGTGAATCAAGTAATGTAAAATGATAGTAGGTTAAATTATATCTAGCGGAAAATAGCAGAGATCACGTCAAGGGTAACTGTTTTTCCAGGAGTGAATAAGAGAAGACACCTAGTTTCCTAGGTGTCTTTTTATATATTTAAATTACGGGGGAGCCGGATAATGCCTATAATATAAATAAATATTCAGGAAATTATTTTTTAATTACTTTCAGAATACACAGAAGCGACAAAACAAGCTAAATGCTTATGTTAAGTGCAATTAGAAGGATACAAAAATCCTAATTAAGAAAAGTACTTTAAGATATTTACTGTGAAATTACAAAGAACAGGCTTAAAAACCTGCTCTTTGCCCGAAACGGTGTTGATAATATTTTCTAATTACTTAACCTTAAGGGGGAGACCCCCGAGTTTTATCTTGATGATTCAAAGCACAACTTTATTTGTAGCTTGAATTTACCAATTTTTAAGGTTAAGCACATAATAACAACACCTTCCGTATTTAATTTTAAATAGTATAGATTACCTATTTTTTATAATAAATAAGTCTATCAATAGAGTACACCATTAATTTATTAAATGTAAGTTGTAAATATTCCCAAGGTTAATTTAAGAGCTTATGAAAGGAGTGAGGACATGGTAAGCATTTATACAAGTTATAGTTGTTATAGGTGTAAGAAAGAGTTTGTATTGCTAACAGAAGAGATAGAGAGTAACCAGGGATATTTATCATGTCCTTACTGTGGAAATAGGAATGTTAAGAAACAGAATATAGCAGATAGTTTGAAAGAGTGTATGAGTGAGAGAAGTTATAAAAGGAAGAATGGAGCAATAGTGCAGAAATAGTGCAGAAATAGTCGAATGATTTATAGAGGATTATATCTTTATTTGTAGAATCTTATCTAAGAAGAAGGGGGCGAGCAAAGTGAGAAAATATTATATAAGCATTCTAGGGCGATGCGGAAAAAATGAAAGTGAAATAGATCTTGCAAGGGAAGCTTGCATGAAAGTAAGTCAAAAATATGGAGCAAAATTTCAGGGTATAATGAGAGATATAACGATTAAAGATATAACTCCATTTTCAACAACTTTTATAATTGAATGCTATGAAGAGAAGTTTACAGATATTTGCAGCGCATTTGTAGAAGAGCTTGAAGATAAAATTTATATTAGTTCAGTACAAAGTGGTAATATTTAAAAAAGTAATAATAATATACAAAGAACTCTCGCTTGAGAGTTCTTTGTATATTATAAGGAGGTGGCATTGTGAAACTAACGCCAAAACAAAGGGCATTCTGCGACTATTATATAGAAACGGGCAATGCCACAGAATCAGCTATTAGAGCTGGATATAGTAAAAAGACAGCTAAGGAAACGGGGTATGAAAACCTCACAAAACCTCACATACTTAATTATATAAAGGAAAGAAATAAAGAGATAGAAAGTGCAAGGATAGCTAATATGAAAGAGGTAAAAGAGTTTTGGACTGAGATACTAAGGAGTGGCGAAATAGAAGTAAAAGATAGACTGAAAGCTTCTGAATATATAGCTAAGACCAATGGTGCTTTTTTAGATAAAGTTGAACATAGTGGTAATATGAGCGTAAACAATCCATTTGAGGGCTTAACTACAGAACAGTTATTAAGGATAGCTGGCGAGGAAGATGGATAAAAAATTAATAAAACTGTATTCAAAGATAGAACTTGCAAGACGTAGGTTCTTTTTTTATTGCAATTTAAAAGCACCTAACTTCTATAAGAAGGACAGAGAGTATCTTAAGGATCTATGTGATGAGCTCCAAGATTTCTATGAATCAGATGATGAAGTACTTATTGTGAATACACCACCTAGACATGGTAAAAGCAGAACAGCATCACTATTTGTTGAATGGGTATTTGGAAACAATCAGGAAGCTAAGGTAATGACAGGATCTTATAATGAAACTTTATCAACTACCTTTTCAAAGAATGTAAGAAATGATATTCAAGAAGAAAAAGGGGATAAAGATGTAATAGTTTATAGTGATATATTTCCCGGAGTAAGTATAAAACAAGGTGATGGAGCTATGAATTTGTGGTCCTTAGAAGGTGGATACAATAATTATTTAGCTACTGCACCAGGAGGAACTGCTACAGGCTTTGGATGTTCATTAATGATTATAGATGACTTAATTAAGAATGCTGAAGAAGCTAATAACGGTAATACTCTTGAGAAACATTGGGATTGGTTTACTAATACAATGTTATCTAGGCTTGAAGAAGGTGGAAAAATAATAATTATTATGACTAGATGGGCTTCAGGCGATTTAGCTGGTAAAGCTTTAGAACACTTCAATGGAGAACATAAGAAGTGTAGACATATAACTATGAAAGCTCTTCAAAATGATGGTACTATGCTTTGTGATGAAGTCTTATCTAAGAAAAGCTATGATATGAAAGTAAGAGCCATGGGAATAGACATAGCAAGTGCTAACTATCAACAGATTCCAATAGATCTAAAAGGAAAACTATATGAAAGCTTTAAGACATATGCCCATATACCTAAGAATGAGTATGGAAACCCTCTATTCACCGAGGTACTAAGTTATACAGATACTGCAGATGAAGGAGCAGACTATTTATGTAACATTATTTTTGGTGTATATAATCATGAGGCTTATGTACTTGATATTATATACACTAAGAAACCCATGAGAGTTACTGAAAAAGATGTTGCAAAAGCTCTTACAAATCATGAAGTTAATAGAAGTAGGGTTGAAGGTAATAATGGAGGTTCAGGATTTGCAAGAGCAGTAGAGAAGATAATGAAACAAGAACTAGGAAACTATAGGACAATAATGAAATGGTTTCATCAGTCTAAAAATAAAAATGCAAGGATACTTTCCCATAGTACTTGGGTAATGGAACATATTTATTATCCTGTTAACTGGAAAGATAGATGGCCTGAATACTATAAGGCTATGACAACTTATCAACGTGAGGGTAAGAATGAACATGATGATGCTCCAGACTGTACTACAGGGGTAGCAGAGACAATGATAATGTTAGGAGGTTAAGAAGAAATGGGGTGGATTAAGACTATGGTTACAAAAGCAGCAGTAAAATTATTAAATATACAACCCGCAGTATCAAATCCAATAACTATACAAGAGCCTTTATCTTTTGAAGGCAATGTTATGAAAAATAGGATATGGTATAGAGGTGAATCAAGTGAACTGGATCAGTTTTTTAAACAGAGCGCTTTTGATCTTACATCTAAAAGTAGATTTTGGGCTGCGGTACCAAGTAGGAATTTAAACATAAGAAAAATGCATTCAGGGCTTCCAGCTATTATAGTTGAAACTTTAGCTGATATAATTACGTCAGATATAAATAGTATAGACATGGAAGAAGCACAAGAACAAATATGGGGAGAAATATCTAAAGATAATAAATTTAATAAAACAATAAAAAAATCTATTATTGAAACTCTTGTGGCAGGAGATGGAGCTTTTAAAATAACTGTAGACACAGACTTAACTCCATATCCTATATTGGAATACTATAGTGGCGAAAGAGTAGACTACACAGTAAAAAGAGGAAGGCTTCAAGAAGTGTTATTCTATACTGATTATACTGTTAAGAATAAAAACTATAGGCTTATAGAGAGTTTTGGTAAGGGATATATAAAGAATAGACTAGTAGATGATAGAGGGATAGAAGTATCTTTGTTTACAGTTCCAGAGCTCACAGAACTAAAGGATGTAACTTTTGATAGTAACTTTATGATGGCAGTACCCATGGAGTTCTTTGAATCTCAAAAGTGGAATGGTAGAGGTAAAAGCATATTTGATAATAAAACAGATTCCTTTGATGCACTAGACGAAGTTATATCACAATGGATAGATGCAATAAGGGCTGGAAGAGTGCAAAAATATATTCCAGAAGATTTAATTCCACGTGATCCTAAAACAGGTGAACTTATGCAGCCTAATCCATTTGATAATCAGTTTATTCAATTAAACTCTTCATTTTCTGAAAAGGAAGGAAGTAAAACAGAGTTACTTCAACCGGAAATTAAGTATGAGGCATTTGTTGAAAGCTATGCAAAGGCTTTGGATATGTGCTTGCAGGGAATAATAAGCCCAGCAACCTTAGGAATTGACCTTAAAAAACTAGATAATGCAGAAGCTCAAAGAGAAAAGGAAAAGACAACTCTATATACTAGAAAGAAGATAATAGATGAACTTCAAGAAGTATTACCAGAACTAATCAATGTTATATTTAAAACTTATAATACTATGAATAAAATGAATATTTCTAAGGAAGATATGGACATTACAATTAGCTTTGGTGAGTATGCTTCACCTTCCTTTAATGATAAGGTCGAAACTGTGGGCAAGGCTAAAACCTATGGTGTTATGAGTATAGAACAGTGTGTGCAAGAACTATATGGTGATACATGGACAGATGAACAAAAGTCAGAAGAAGTTAAAAGGCTCAAAGAAGAACAGGGAATGATGGAAGCAGAAGAGCCTGAAACAATAGATGAAGATGAATTGAATTTAGATGATAACCTAGAGGATAAAGAAGATGGACAGGAATAAGAAGCCATCAAAGTTAGGTGATATATTAAAAAAGATTACTAAAAAGACTATACAGGAAGAAGCTTATAAACAAAGAGATAAATCCTATGATATTAGAAAAATCTTTGAGGATATGGAACTAAATTTAATATCATCTATGAAAAGAGCCTTTTACTTTCACCAGATAGATCAAAACAAAGAAGGTTTTGAATGGGAACAATGGCAACTAACTAAACTTAGAGAGATAGAAAAGTACAGAAAGAGGAACAAGAAGTTAGTTGATTCTTATAATGGGCCTATACAAAAGGCAATTGATAGAGAACTTCAAGGTAACTATACCAAAGGTCAAAATAGAGTTGGAAAGCTTATAGATAAGGTCAAACGGTTCTTTGGCGTAGACAACAAAGTAACATCAGAGATAAGGTTACCAGTAGACATGGAAGAGTCACAAGGTGTAAGAGGCTATATAGATAAGATATTAAATAGACCCACAAAGCCACCACAGGAAACAAACTTCTTTGGAATAAATGATAAGAAGATAGAAGCTTTGCAACAAACAGTTACTAATGACTTAAAGAAAGGTCAACATGCAGTACTAAGAAAGATGGATGATGTTTATAGGCAAGTCTTATATAAAGCTCAAATGAATATGTCAGCAGGAGCAAAGACATTAAATCAAGCTATTGATATGGCCACTAAGGACTTCTTAGACAAGGGTATCAACTGTATAGAATATAAAGATGGTAAGAGAGTTAATATTGCTTCATACGCAGAAATGGCACTTAGAACCGCAAGCCACAGAGCTACACTATTAGGAGAAGGAAAGAAACGTGATGAATACGGATTACATTTAGTAGTTGTTTCAGCTCATGCTAATACTTGTAAGCATTGTGAGTCATGGCAAGGCAAGGTAGTGATAGATGATGTATTTAGTCATGGAACTAAAGAAGATGGAGAATATCCACTGCTTAGTAAAGCTATAACAGAAGGTTTATTACATCCTAATTGTAGGCATACATTAATAACATATTTTCCAGGCATAACAAGACTTCCAGTAGTTCTAGATGGCAAGGAAGCTATTAAACTTTATGAGAAGGAGCAGAAACAAAGATATTATGAAAGACAACTTAGAAAGTGGAAAAGGTTTGAGGCTGGTACTTGTGATGAGGAAAGTAAGAAGATAGCACATAATAAAGTAAAAGAACTGCAAAATGTATTACGAAAGCATGTAGAAGATAATAAGCAGCTTAGAAGAAATTACAATAGAGAAGATGAAAGAGCAGGATTAAATATTGAAGATAAGAATATAAAAGCGGAAGTATTGAAGCAAAAGGTTCTGAATGCTAAAATTAAAGAAACTAGAGAATTTATAAAAACTACACAACCTTTAAAAATAGAGGATGGAAAGCAAGGTAAACATATTCTAGGACATAATAACTATATTGAAGGCAGAAGTTATTTAACTATATCTTTAGAAGAGGCACAAGAGCTTATCAATAAATATGCTGGTACTGGTGAGATAAAGACAAACTCAAAAGGTGAATGGGATAGGAAAGAAACTATTAAAACTAATAAGGAAATTGGGATTAATGTAAGTATTTTAGATGGTTCAGAAAATAAGACAAATGGTTTTAAAATACATTATTCTAAAAAAGGAACTCATATTGTTCCATATTAAAGAGGTGATTGAATGCTTAATTTAGTTGAAGAGTTAAGAGAGATAATGAAAAAGCATAAACTTAATAGTAAGATTAATTTAAAAATAGTAACAGTTGATGGAGAAGTAATTACTGGACCATACGGAGGATTTACTCAAGCTTTAGACAATGAACCAGAAATAGCAAGTATTTGTATTTCAAAAATAGGTTATGGGATAGAAATATATGAAAATGAAATAAAATCTATAGAAGTAATATAGCACTTACTATAAAGAGTAGGTGCTTTTATTATATAGAAAGTTAGTTTATTTACATGAATAAGTAATTAGATTTAAAAGAAGCATTAATAAAATGAGTGGGATTTAGTTGATTTTATATGTTTTAATTTATAACTAATGATATAATTTTATATTATTAGTTATAAATGGAGGGACTATGAGTAAGAAAATATTAAATGCAGTAAAGATATGTATAATTTCAATTGTTATAATTTCAGTATTTGTAATTTTAATAATTAATTGGGAAAAGGTAAAAGGAGAATGGATAGGTTTCTGGGGTTCGATAATAGGTTCTATTTTGGGTGGGATTGTTACACTGGTAGCGCTTAGAAAAACTATAAAATCAGAAACAATTGCTAGAAATGAAGATAGACGACTTCAAGTAACACCATATCTTCAATATAATATAACTCAAGATGAGCCAGAATCTCAGTTATGGAGAGATATAAATTTAGAGCCGAATATAAAAATAGTAGATGAAGTAATTAGGCCTGGTACTTCATATAAACCTGATTTGTTTTTTTATATAGATATTGAAAATGTTGGGATGAATTCAGCTGTGAATTTAAGTATTTTAGAAATAAAATACTGTGGAATTACTGATTGTTCATATATTGATTATAAAATTATGAAAGTTGGTGAGAAAATTCATTTAAGTTTTAGGGCTTTAGTGAATTATAAAGGCAAATTTAGTATAAATAGAGATGATAGTGGTAGAGTACCTGTAGAAATTAAATTGGCATATACTGATTTGCTTGAAAATTACTATGAGCAAGATATATCAGTGTATTGTTGTTGGAGTTCTAGTTGTTATATTGATGAAGAAACAAATGTAAAAACAGGTATAGAATATAATTATTATGTTAGCCACGGAATTAACGATATTTCATCTCCTAGATATATAAAGGGAAAAAATATAATGTTTGAAAGAGATAAGAAGATGAAGATATTTAATCAAAAAAAATAAGTATATAAGAAAAATAATTAGTAAAATAAAAAAATAAATTTAAACATCTATCTTTAATAGTAATTTATAAAAATTTTAAACTTTAAAATATGAATAACAAACAATTATAAATGTTAAAAGTGGTTATAATCTAGCCACTTTTTTATTTTGCCCAAAACTTGCTTAAGGCTCTAAACTGTGCATGGAATTAACAGCCGACAGGCTATAAATGGAGGTATTTATGTTTATAACAAATTGCAATCTTAGAAAAAGATTAGGAATTGGTAGACTTATGGAAGCTGATACAGGGGCAAATGGTGGAGTAAGTGCCGGTAATGCAGAAACCACCGAAACCACTGAAACAAAAACAGATACGCAAGAAGCTACTAAAACAGAAGAAAAGACTTTCACACAAGCAGATGTTGATAAGTTAATTCAAGATAGGATAGCTAGAGAAAAGAAAGGAATACCTTCTAAGGAAGATCTAAAAGTTTATCAAGAATGGAAGGATAGTCAGAAAACAGAAGAAGAAAAGAAAAATGAAGCTTTAACCAATGCGGAAAAAGCAAGAATAGCAGCAGAGGAAAAGGCCACATCACTTGAAGCAAAGGTAACTTGTTTATCTAAAGGAGTTGTAGATACCTCTGTAGATGATGTGGTGGTACTTGCTAAAGCTATGGTTACAGAAGAAGTAACTATGGAGGAGGCTATTGATAAAGTACTACAAAAGTATCCAAGTTTTAAGGGCGGACAACAGCAACAACAAGAGCAAAACAAAGGTTTTAAAATTGGAGTAGATGGAACACCTCAAAATGGGGATGCCAATAATCAATTAGCTTCAATCTTTGGAAATGATACTAAATAATAAAGGAGAGATGAGAAAATGGCAGTATATAGTTACGCTGAACAATTTGAAAGAGAATTACAACAAAAATATGCAAGGGAATTAATATCATATTCATTAACACAATCTAATCCAGGAGTTAAATTTATTAATGCACAAACAATAAAGTTACCTAGATTAACTTTAAGTGGGTATAAGGATCATAATAGAAATGCTATGGGATTTAATACTGGGACAATAGCAAATGACTGGGAACCAAAGAAATTAGCACATGATAGAGATATTGAGTTTGCGTTAGATCCAATGGATATAGATGAAACTAATTTAGTTTTAGAAGTAGCAAATATCCAAAATGTATTTGAAACAGAGCAGGCAATACCTGAAAAGGATAGCTATAGATACTCTAAGTTATATGCAGAAGCAAAGACTTACAAATCTAAAGGAGCCTTTATAGATAATACAGTACTTACAGTAGTAAATATATTAGATTGGTTTGATACTCAAATGGAGAAAATGGATGATACTGGCGTTCCAAGTGAAGGAAGAATACTTTATGTTACCCCAGCAATAAATAAGTTACTTAAAAATGCTAGTGGATTATCTAGAAATATTGATGTAAATTCAAACAATGGTAAGATTGACAGAAGAGTTTATTCTTTGGATGATGTTAATATTATCAAAGTACCAAGTGGTAGATTCAAAACAAAGTATGACTTCACTAATGGCTGCGTACCTGCAAGTGATGCTAAACAAATCCATATGATACTCATACATCCTTCTTGTGTTGTATCAAGAGATAAATATGCTTACATGAAGTTATTTACTCCAGGTACTGATTCAAGGACAGCTGATAAGTATGTATATCAAAATAGATACTATGCAGATACATTCTTAATAGAGAATAAAGCTTGTGGCATTGCAATAAATTCAGAGTCAGAAGCATAGGAGGGATATTATGAAAGCTAGTAAAGATAATAAAGTCTATACAATAGATGAAACTCAAAAAAGTGATTATGCAGCACAAGGATATGATATTACAAATGATGATGGTGAAGTAATACAGCATGGAGCTGGTAAAAAAGTTGAATATGAGAAGTATAAAGAGTTAGAAGATAAAGCCACAAAGCTAGAAAAAGAAAATAAAAAGTTAAAAGAAGAAATTAAGGAATTAAAGAAGGGTGCTTAATAGTACTCTTCTTTTAGTTTAAGGATGTGAGTTAATGTCTTATATAGATGAAGACTATTATAAGAATGAGTATGGTGGAAACATCATAAGTGATAAGGAAATAAAGCAAAAGTTAAATAAAGCCTCAGATCAAATTGATACATTAACCTATAACAGAATTGTGGCCATAGGATTTAACAACCTTACTGAATTTCAAAAAGATAAAGTGAAAAAATCAATATGTTATCAAGCTGATTTTATGGCTCAATATGGGGATTATTTAGACATACCTTTAAGTGGGTACTCAGCAGGAAGTATAAGCCTTTCATTTAAAGCACAAGAAGGTGGCGGAGGTATAAAGACTTCTCCGGAAGTTCAGAATCTCCTAAAAGCCACCGGACTCACTTCAAGGAGGTTATAATTATGTTAGGTAAATTACCTTTTCCTGAATGGATATTAGTAACACCAGTAAAGATATATCAGACCTATATTAATGAAGATGGTGAGCCTATAGAAAGTCTTTTATATGAAGGTTTATGTAATTATTCCGAGAAGAGTAAACAGACCTTAGATGCAGAAAGAAGACTTATTAGTTTAAGCGGTAAAATAATAGCTAAGGGTGATATTAATCCAGGTAAATTAATAGAAGGTTACATTCAAATTGGAGAAATTAAAAGGAATATATTTAGAACTTCACGGCCTAGAAATCCAGACGGCTCAGTTTTCTCTACTGAATTAGACCTGATGTAATGAAAATAAAAGTAGATGTAAAACTAGATGGTTCTAAGTTAAATCAGATAGTACAGGTACAAAAACAGGCTTTAGAAATGACTACTGAAGCAGTTAAGAGTGATATAGTAACTAGCGCAGTGGTACCAAAACAAACAGGAGAACTTGAAAGAAGTGGATTTGTAGATATTACTCAGCTTGATAGTGGAAAGACATCTATAATTTTTGATACTCCATATGCACGCAGATTATACTGGCATCCAGAGTATAATTTTAGAACAGATAAAAATATAAACGCACAGGGTAAATGGATGCAGAGCTATGAAGATGGAGAAAAGAAAGATTTCGCTAAAGATGCTTATATGATATTTTTAAAGCAATTATCAAAGGGGTTGATAAAGTAGTGTTATTAAGTGAGGTTAGGGATTATTTAAAAACTAAAATAGATTGCCCACAGTGGTATATAGGAAAGATAGATGGGACTAAAGAACAATGTATAGGAATATATAACGTGCAAGGTCCTAAACCAAGCATAGCATTAGGTGGATTAGTTAATACGAGCTATTCTACTAAGGCTATTTCTATATTGGTGCATTGGGGTAAAAATGCTAATATAGCAGAGCAGAAGTCACAAGAAGTATATAACAGTCTATTTGGTCAAGATGCAGTTATAGGCAATAAAAGAGTAATTAAATTTGATATGAGATCATCAGAACCTATAGGAGTCGGAACTGACACAAATAATATATATGAATATGTAATTGAAACAATAATTTATTATGAAAGGTAGGTAATGTAAATGGCATTTACAGGAGTGTTCCCAGTATATAATCTTAAGTTTAAGGTTGGTACAAAAGGGAAAACAAGTTCGGATGCAGACATGAAAGAGATAGCTGACCTAGAAAGCTTTGGGATAAGCATAGATGGTAAGGTGGAAGACTGGACATCAATGACTACGGCAGGGTGGTCAAGAGCGTTAATGACAGGAAAGTCTTTTTCTGTTAGCTTGAAAGGAAAGAGGAATGTTGGAGATGCTGGAAATGACTATGTAGCAAACACAGCTTGGAAAGATGGATTAGATTGTAGCACAAAAGGAGAAATAGAGTTTCCAGATGGTGCAAAGCTTGCCTTTGATTGTGTAATTGATGTTAAAAATGTAGGTGGTGGAGATTCTACTAATGTTGCACCACTTGAATTTGACTTAAAAGGTGATGGGAAACCAGAATATACACCAGGAAAGATAATATAAGTATAAGGAGTGAATATAAATGGCACAAATATATAATATAATGGATAGGCTTACAAATGATAAGCCTGTAATAAAAATAGATAAAGATCATGAATATAAAGTTAATAACAGTAAGAACCAAGCTATATTTATAAAACAGCTTTCAGAGGATGCTAAAATAGATGACTTTGAAAGAATGGATAAAATAATAGAAGCTTCACTTGGGAAGGAAGCAATTGATTATATAAATACCTTAGATTTATCTGTTAAGGCTTACAGTACAGTTATTAACGCAATAATGGCTGCTATATCAGAAATAAGCCTTGAAGAAGTAGAAAAGGTTGCAGAACAGGAAATGAAAAATCTTAAAAAAAAGTAAATGATAGTTGGTATGACTTATTCGAAGATTGGGGGCTTATAGAAGCCTCCTTTACTACTCAATATGGAATTAGACTAAGGAGTGAACCTGATATGTCTTGGAGTGAATTTTGTACTCTATTATCGGGCATAATGCCTAAAACTCCTTTAGGTCAAATGGTAAGTATTAGAAGTGAAGAAGATAGTGATATGCTTAAGAACTTTACCCCTGAACAACATAAGATTAGAAATGAATGGAGAAATAGACAAGTAAAGACTATGAGTGATGAAGAAAAGGAAGAAACTCTTAGAGGACTTCAAGAAATATTTGCAACAGCATTCAATTAATGTATAATATATCTAAATGATATAAATTGAGCGGAGGGGTACGCGTGAGGGAGGATATTGAGACATTAATAAAAAGAAATAAAATAAAAACTTTAGGATTCAAAAAAAGTTATATCGGATTAGAAAAAATACTTAAAGATAATGAAAAAGTACTTTATGTATGTAATGGCAATTTTAAAGTTAATAACAATAATGATATAAAAATTGATGTATTTAAAATTAAAGGCAAGAAGCCAGCAGTATTTGCAATTAGTGATAATAGATTAATCTTTTATTTTAAAGTATTGTTAAGTGAAGATTATACACAAATACCAATAAAAGAATTGAGAGAGTATAATTTTAAAAGAGATGGTATTTCAGGGGGAGTTTTAAGGATAACTACATTAACAAAAAGCTTTGATTTAGATTTGAACTATAAAAAAGAAACGATGGAAGCTATTACAAATGCTTTGGAAGAGGCAAGAAAAGGCATTTCCAGCATGGTTATACCAGAAAAAAGTGATGTTGTAGATAAAATAAGAAAATTATCTCATTTGAAAGATGAAGGAATTATATCTGAAAAAGAATTTGAAGCTAAAAAATTAGAATTACTCGAGAGAATATAAAATAGTTTATTATTTAAAGCACTTAGTATTATCTAAGTGCTTTTATTATGCAAAAAAGTGAGGTGAAATTATGAGCGATAGCGTAGGAAAGATTAGTTTAGATTTAGAAGTTAAATCAGATGTTGAAAAGCAGATAGGCGCAATATCTAATACGATAGGTAAGAATCTGAAAGCTTCCATTGAAGGATCAACTGGAAATATCTTTAGTGGGATGAAAAAACAAATGGATAAGACCTTAGGTTCAATGAATTCAACTTTAAAGAAATCCCTAGAAGGAATGAAAGATACAGCTAAGAATGCTTTAAGTGGAGCATTTGCAACGGCAAAAAATATAAAATTACCAAGGGTTCAGTTTCCTAAATCTAATGTGTCTATACCAAAACAAGCGGAAACAGGTCCATCAGTACAACCAAGAGCTCCACCTATACCTAAGATTAACACAGGGGTAAACTTGGAGGTTGTGAGAGCTCAAATTGATAATCTAACAAAGGGTTTAGATATAACAAACTCTAAAATAGAGCAACAACAGGGAAAGCTTACAGGACTTAAAGAATCCTATGCAAATGCTTTCAACCAAGACCGAAAAAATAAATTACAAGAAGAAATCTTAAAGACAGAATCTGCAATAAATAAACTTATGGGAGCTTCTGATAAAACAGGCTTTAAGTTAGCAGATCTAGATAAGCAATTTGAAATGTTAAGTAACTCAGCTAAGAATGCTACCGCAGGTGTGAGCTCGGTAACCAATAACATAGGAAAGATAAGTGGATCTACAAGTAAAGTTAGTGCATCCTTAAAAAGAGCTTCTTCTTCAGCACAGGAAACAGGTAGACACACAGGAATGCTTGGGCGTACAGCTGATAGTACTGGTAATAAGTTTAGTCATATGGGTAGCTCTATATCTAGAAGCTTCGGAAGAATGCTAAGGCAAGTGTTTGTAGTCACCGTAATATATAAAGCCCTAAGGGGGTTAATAAACTATACAGGGTCAGCTCTTATGACAAATGCACAGTTTGTAAATTCTTTAAATCAAATTAAAACTAACTTAATGGTAGCCTTTATGCCTATATATCAAGCAGTATTGCCAGCTCTGAATGCTTTAATGAGTGGATTAGCTACTGTTACTGCATATATTGCCACTTTTATTAGTGCTATATTTGGAAAAACATATCAGCAAAGTTTTAAAGCAGCAAAAGGGTTAAATACAGCAAAGGCAGCAATGGGGGCGTATGGAAAGACAGCTAAGAAAACCGCAAAAGATGTTAAGGAGGTTGGAGATGCACAAGGATCTCTAATGGGCTTTGATGAAATAAACACACTCTCCATGTCTAAAGATACTGATGCCCCTGATGGTGGGGGCGGAGGTGGAGGTGGCGGTATGCCTGAGATGGTAATGCCTTCAATGGATACAAACGCAATGGATGTATCTATGGCAGGGTTAGTGGGTAGAATAAAAGATTGGATAAAGTCTATTGATTTTGTTCCATTGATTAACTCCTTCAATAGATTAAAAACGTCAGTAACTCCTATTATAGAAACGCTAGGAAGAATTATAAAATGGTTCCTAACTGATATCTTGGAACCTTTGGCTCGTTGGACGATAGAAGATGCATTGCCTGCATTCCTCAACGTGTTAGCTGGAGCACTAGACATAGTGAGTCCTCTACTAGACTCGTTTGCAAGAGTAGGTAAATATCTTTGGGATACCTTCTTAGCACCAATAGCCTCATGGACAGGTGGTGTAATAGTAGATGTCTTAAATGGATTAGCTAATGTATTAACTGATATTGGGAACTGGATGAAGGGTCATGAGGAAATAATGGATACTATAGTAACTATAGTGATAAGTTTTGGTATCGCATGGGGAATAGTGAATATAGCTATAGGTATATGGAATGTAATAGGAGCTATAGCCACAGGAGTTACAACAGCCTTTGGCGCGGCAGTAGCATTTCTTACCTCACCTATAGGGATAGCTGTATTGGTTATTGGAACATTAATAGCAATAGGGATACTTCTATATAAAAACTGGGATGTATTAAAAGAAAAGGCAAGTGAAGCCTGGGAATATATAAAACAAAAGTTCAATGACTTTAAAGTATGGCTTGGAAACGTATTTGCCACAGATTGGTCAACAAGGTTTGGTGGGTTTGGAGATATATTAAATGCTTTTCTTAGCAATGTAAGTAATATATTCAATTCTGTGAAGCGTATATTTAAAGGAATTATAGACTTTGTAGCAGGAGTGTTTACTGGTGATTGGTCAAGGGCGTGGAGCGGTGTAGTTAATATTTTTGGT
This sequence comes from uncultured Clostridium sp., assembly GCA_964474485.1. Taxonomy (GTDB): domain Bacteria; phylum Bacillota; class Clostridia; order Clostridiales; family Clostridiaceae; genus Clostridium_L. The sequence continues at coordinate 18,754 of CAYYWN010000013.1, forward strand.
GGCATATTTGACGGCATTAAATCTTTAGCCAAAGCGCCTTTAAATGGAGTAATAGGATTAGTTAATGCTGCTATAGGTGGATTAAATAAAATTAGTCTTCCTAATTGGGTACCTGGCATAGGTGGTAAGGGGATTAATATCCCTAAAATACCTATGTTAGCCAGAGGTGGAGTGTTAGATCAACCTACTTTAAATATAGCCGGAGAAGCGGGGAAAGAAGCTGTCATTCCCCTAGAAAATAATACACAAGGTTTAGACTTATTGGCTGAAAAGCTTATGGAGAGACTTGGAGGTTTGGGGGGACAAGGTAACAGTTCTAATTCCGACAGAGCTATAGAGATTATATTAGAACTTGGAGGCAGTGAGTTTGCAAGATTTATTATAGATTCCATAAACAAGCTACAAAGACAAGAAGGAAGAACATTATTAAAAATATAGGAGTGGTAATATGCTTAAAATAAATGGAGTAGCTATTGCTGCTCCTAAAACTTTTAAAGTAGATATAAGTGATATAGATGGGGAGAGCAATAGAAATGCTAAAGGTGATTTAATTAGGGATAGGATAGCTACAAAAAGAAAACTAAATTGTGAATGGCCACCTTTAGAAATGAATGAAATATCTGTATTACTTAAGGCCGTAAAAGATGTCTATTTTACTGTTGAATATCCAGATCCAATGGAAGGTATGTTTATAACAAAAACTATGTATGTAGGAGATAGAAGTATACCTATGTATTGGTATGATAAGAGTAAAAATAAATACCTTTGGCAAGGATTGAATATGAACTTTATTGAGAAATAAGGAGGTGATTTTAATGTTAATGAATCAAACAGCTAATGGAATAACAATGCAAGATGTGGGAGATTGCTTTATGGTTATCAACCTAAACGAAAGTGAAGTTGATATAAAATCAGATGGTAAAAATCTAACTATAACAATTAAGAAAAAAGCTGATATAAACCAACTATGGCATAACACAACCTCAGGCGACACAAGTAATATGAGAGCAACTATAGGTACATTAAAAGCACATGCAACTTATATAGATAATATATAAAATAAATAAAAAGGTGGTAATAATATGTTAAAAATAAATAAAAGTATACAAATAAATGCAACTAGTAATATAGGAGAGATACAAGTGGTTTATATGTCCGCAAATGTAAACACAGAAGGTGGAAGTAATGCGACAAAAAGCATAAACATTTTAAATCAAGAGTTATACAATAAAAACAAAATAGAGATTAGAAAGGATATGTCTGATTTTGATGCGGAAGTATTTAAAGTAGAAGATGAAATAATGGGAGGATCTAAAGATGAGTAAGAATAAAAAAAGAACTCCAATAGACGTTAATTTTAAAGAAGTTGCCCCAAATGTGGAAGAATCTAAAGAAGAAGTTAAACCAACCTTAGAAATTGGTAATTATGTTGTAGAAGTAATTTCTGATGGCCAAGTGATTAAGAAAATAGCAGTAGCAAATAGTGAAATAAATATTACAAAACTTTCACAAGGTGGTCTAG
>CAYYWN010000014.1:0-19591 GCA_964474485.1 uncultured Clostridium sp.
AAATCATGCCACTTATGAATTTCATAAACAATATAGGATATGTTCTTGTATGTGTTGTAGGTGGTATTTTTGTAACAAAAGGAAGAATTAAGCTGGGAGATATTCAAGCATTTATTCAATATTCAAGGCAATTTGGTCAACCAATAGTTCAAACAGCAAATATAGTTAATATATTACAATCTACTGTAGCTGCTGCAGAACGTGTTTTTGAAGTTTTAGATGAAGTTGAAGAAATTCAAGATACTGATAATGCAGAATTTATTGAATTCCCTAAAGGTGAGGTTAAGTTTCAAAGTGTTAAGTTTGGATATAAAAAAGACACTACACTTATAGAGGATATGAATATAGATGTGAAACCAGGGCAAACCATTGCTATTGTAGGACCAACAGGAGCAGGTAAGACAACTATTGTAAATTTACTTATGCGTTTTTATGAAATAGATGAAGGTAATATTACTATTGATGGAATTGATATAAGAGATTTAAAACGTGGAGATTTAAGAAATATATTTGGTATGGTACTTCAAGATACTTGGTTATTTAATGGTACTATAAGGGACAATATAGGATATGGACGCCTAGGAGCTACAGAAGAGGAAATTATCTTAGCGGCAAAGGCAGCCCATGCAGATCATTTTATTAGAACACTACCAGAGGGGTATGATACTGTCCTTAACGAGGAAGCTTCTAATATATCTCAAGGACAAAAACAACTATTAACCATTGCAAGAGCGATACTATTAGATCCATCTGTATTGATACTAGATGAAGCTACAAGTAGTGTAGATACCAGAACAGAGATATATATACAAAAGGCCATGACAAAGCTTATGCAAGGACGAACAAGCTTTGTTATAGCACATAGATTATCAACTATTCGTGATGCGGATTTAATACTTGTTATGGACAATGGAAGTATTATCGAAAAAGGAAGCCATGAAGAACTTTCAGAAAAAGGTGGATTCTATGCAGATCTTTACAACAGTCAGTTTAAAGCAGCTACTTTAGAAGAAGATGCTATATAAAAAGTACTATATATATATGGTCTAAAGATATGCAAATATTATCAATTAGTGACAATAAATAAAATTTAAATATGCTTTAAAAAAGAATCGTATTGTTTACGATTCTTTTTTCATTTTAGGTAAAATAAATTTTGAAAGGTTCAATTTACTTCTCTTATGAGTAATATAGTAGTGAATAATATTTAAATCGTAAGGAGGAGAAGTAATGTCAGAGGAAAACACAGTAAATCTTGATAATCAGAACTTTTCATGCTCAAAGAAATGTGATTCAAAGGTATTGGATTCAGTAACTTTGACACAGTGTAATAGTAAATCGCACATTCCAATGGGCCTCACAGGTCCTTTAGTAGTTAAAGTTCCTGTAGTTTTATCAGATTTAGAGATTGAGATTCATGTTGAATCAGAAATGAAATTAGAAGAATCAGCTACAGATATTAAAAATATAGATAAAGAGGTTTTTATCACTGAATGTAAGCTTATCCCTTATACGAATAATTTGTTTATAGGTGGATATGTGCAAAAAAGTATACAGTTTTCCATAGCTGATTGTAGCAATAACAGGACTATAAGCGGAAAAGTAGAACATACTACAGTAAATGTTCCATTTAGATGTGTTACAGAAATTAAGTTCTCAAAGGAACCTATATATGGGAAGAATTATAAGGAAAGAATAAATTCCATAAATGATAATATGTTAGGTAAGGACAAAAGAGAAGATTCATGGGTTCATTATAGTGAGTTATATGATGTGGTTTATTGCCAATTAGAATATGCAAAAGTATTAGAAATAGATATGTTTAATGAAATAAATACAATTAAAGAAGCCACATCTGAAGAAAATACATTTAAAAAATTAAGTGAGAAAATGGTTATATTTATAAGATTAAAGGTGCTACAGAATCAACAGATATTTATTCCGGAATTTGATGGCGATGTAATTGTGATAAAAGACCATAGCAATGACTATAATTTCCAGCATGTGAAGGATAAGAATAAAGGTCAAAGGGATATAGAAATTGGCTTTGATGATGAAAAGGGGGTCATAGGGAAAGAAGGCAACGGATTAACATGAATTTAAATATATTATGTAGTAACGTGTAGCAATTTATATCAAGCTGAATAACATATTACTAGATATAAGATTTTATAACCTATAAATATAGATATAGATATAAAGTTTTGTATACCAAAGACTATAGAGGGAGATGAAGTAATGTACAAAGAATGTTCAACCAATGAATGTAATGTTAATCCAGGTCAAGATCCTAGATGTGAATCTAGAGTAATCGATGCTGTTACTTTAGGGGAGTGCGATAATAAGTGTTATACACCTTTTGGACGTCCAGGGCCAGTAGTAATCAAAGCTCCAGTAGTATTATCAGAGGTTAAAATACAAATTGATGTTGAGGCAGATATAAGATTAGAAGAACCTGCCTTTGATATAAAGACAATAGATAAGCGTGTATGTATTACTCAATGTCACTTAGTACCGCATACAAATAAGTTATTTATTTCAGGGTTTGTGCAAAAGAATATTCAATACTCTACGGTAGAATGTACTAGTAAAACAAGTATAAGTGGTAATATAGCACACAGCACATTGAATATTCCTTTTAAATGCGTTACTGCTATTAAATTTGATAAAAAACCTATGCTAGGAAAGTCCTCAAAGAGTAAATCAAATACTTTAGATAAAGGAATGCATTGTGAAGATAATAACCAAGAGTCATGGATGCACTTTAATAAACCTCATGAGAGAATCTTTTGTGAGCTAGAGTGGTCAAATATTTTTGAAACAGATATTTTTGATAGGGATATAAACTGTACTGGTTCATTTTCAAGAGAAAAGTGTTTTCAAGATATTATAGAAAAGATGGTTGTATATGTAAAGATTAAAGTATTACAAAATCAACAGGTATATATTTCAGAGCCTGATTGTAAATTTGAAATGATAGAAGAGTGTGGTTGTAATGAGAAAGAATATGATAGAGAACTGGAAATAGGTTATTTTGCTGACAAGGGAGTTTTAGGAAGACCTATGGGAGAAGAAGAGTATTAGTTCTCTAAGTGACTTTTATTTAAAATATTCATAAAGGAATTTTATTTTTTTCGAAAGTTAAGAAATTGAGATATCAAGATGATAGAGGAGGAAACTATTAATGAAACTACACTATAATTGTTCAAATGAGGGGATGGAAAAATCCTGTAATGATAAATGCTGTCACGATAAATGCGGTGATGATCATAAATTTTCTCATTGTTGCCCAAAGAGCCCATGCCCATATCCAATACTTTTTGAATGTGAGCAAGGGACAGGTACTTCAATAGGAAGAACTAATGACTTTTTTGCACCAAGATCTTTAGGATGCATTACTATAGATACAACTTGTTTAAAAAATCCCGTAGTAAAGTTTGATTTCTGTAGCACTATTAAATATAAAGATACTTCAAATACTGAGCCAACAAGATTATTATTTGGATTATTTAAAACTTGTGATGATAGACAAGAAATACCTTGTGGCACCTGGGAATATACAATAGCTTTTGATTCTCCTGAGGAGGAACTCACAACTTCATTCTGCTTCAGTCACTGTGAATGTAGTAGTTGCCCAGGCTGTTGCGTATACACTGTTAGGATAATAGAGGCTGTAAATGAAACTGGGGATACGCTAATAGTAAGCGATCCTTCACTTTCCATTTTTGCTAAATCAGGACATTAGATTAATTTTTATGATAACAGAGAAACTTCTTTTTAGAGGTTTCTCTATTTAACTTTAAATCATGAATAATTGACTTGTATAATTTAGAGCTATCATAAGGTGACTAATATATTATATAGGTGCATCTATTAAGGTAACAGGTAGTATTGATTTTCATATATTATATTATGAAGTTTTGTAAACTCTACATACAAGAGGATTCATATATGTTTTAGAAATCTATCTATTAATAATAAGGAGAGCATTTATATGTCAAAAAAACACAAACATAGACGTAATAAAAACATAGATCGTAAAAACATTATGAAAAACCATAAGTTAGAGGATGTAGACCCTAATATAATAACAAATGAGCAATTCGTTGCTCTTTTAATATTAAAGTTACTAAGTGAAAAATTTAATCAAAGTAATAATAGGACAAATAATAATTTTAAAGAGCAAAGAAGAAATTCTTATGAAGCACCTTTAACGAATATAGAAATGGTTTCTGAATATGAGCCTGTATATGTAAAAGAAGAAGAACAGGAAAAAACAATTATGATAGTAGAGGATAAAAATAATCTTGAAGATAGTACATTAAAAGAGAGTAATAAGCAATTGAAAAACAACCTAGAGAATAATGTAGCGCTAACAAAAGGCAGTGATAACAAGATTATAGAATGTAATATAGAGCCTGTAGTAAATATAGATAGTAACATAATCAAAATAATGAAATTTCCTATATTACAATTTCCAAAAGAACCGTGTATAAGTAATAATAAAGATAAGAAGATAAAAAAGATTAAAGTTTATAATTCTAAAATAACAGTTCATAAAACTAACATACGAAATTGTTCTCCAATTGAAAGAATGGAAACTAATCTTTCTTTAGAACCATTAGTTTCTAAAATTCCAAATGATCTTGAAGATAGTACATTAAAAGAAAGTAATAATCAATTGGAAAACAACCTAGACAATAATATAGACCTAACAAAAGATAGTGATAACAAGACTATAGAATGTAATATAGAACCTGTAGTAAATATAGATAGTAACATAATCAAAATAATGAAATTTCCTATATTACAATTTCCAAAAGAACCGTGTATAAGTAATAATAAAGATAAGAAGATAAAAAAGATTAAAGTTTATAATTCTAAAATAACAGTTCATAAAACTAACATACGAAATTGTTCTCCAATTGAAAGAATGGAAACTAATCTTTCTTTAGAACCATTAGTTTCTAAAATTCCAAATGATCTTGAAGATAGTACATTAAAAGAAGGTAATAATCAATTGGAAAACAACCTAGACAATAATATAGATCTAACAAAAGGTAGTGATAACAAGGTAAAAAAGATTAAAGTACGTAATTCTAAAATAACAGTTCATAAAACCACCATACTAAATTGTTCTTCAATTGAAAGAATGGAATCTAATCTTTCTTTAGAACCGTTAGTCTCTACAATCCCAATTGTACTCTCAGAAATAGAGATACCAATTTTTATAGAAGCCTTTGAGCAGTTTGCAGAACCCGTTTATAAAATAATATCATTAGATAAAAAGGTCATCTTAAAGAAATCTAATTTGGTTGTTGGCACTGATAAATTATTTGTAAATGGGGTAATAGAAGAAAATATAGAATATACTACTGCAAATTATATTGATAAAGATTCAGTAAATGGGATAATAAGAAAAGTAACTTTTGATATTCCTTTTAAATTTTCTACAAGAGTTATTTTTACTACTAAACCTCGAGTTTCTAAGAACTCTTATATTTTAAACCTAGAACCTTATAATGAGGATAGCAACAATATAAGTACATATGAAAATAATTATGAACACTTTAAAGCCTTTAATAATAAAGTCTTTTGTAAATTAAATAGTGCAAAGATATTAGAAATAGAAAACCAAGAAGGTATTAAGCAAATAAAAGATACTTTAAAAGGCACATATACATTTAAGAAGGTAGGTAAAAAAATCATAGTGATTTTAAAACTTACATTACTACAAAACCAAGATGTATTTAATTATAATAGAAATAAAGAAAGTTAAAATAATGTGAGAAATTTAGATCTATATTTAGTAGGTATTTATAACAAACAAACTACACCTGAACCTAAGAATAACTTGGTACAAAAACATATGAAATTAGTAAAAGTAGTTATAAACTCATTTTACTTATATTTAAAAGTAAGTGGCTTATAACTACTTGTACAATTTAGAAGTTCTCTTCAAGGGTGAAAAGTTCATCAGATGTATAGTAATTATTAATGTACCCTTCATAAACAATTTCCTTATTATTTATTTCGAATAAGTCACTTGTTCTTATAAGTGACGGAATCTTATTGGATTCATATATATTACAATTAATCAAAATCTCAGAAACGAATTCAGAACAAAAGTAATGAGCTTTTCTTTTTATTGGTATATTAATAAGTATACCAAATAGACCTATAAAGTTATATTTATACTTATACTTTTCATCTGAGAATCTATTTATTTCTTTTTTCATAGAATAAAATTGAATATCAGAGACCTTAACTTTATATATTAAGCATTCACTATTTATAAACTTTTTATAAACCCCTTCATGTAAGTTTTCTTCAACAAATCCACCTAAAAAAGGGTTATTAGGATTAATTCTGCCAAAGGAATACATAGTAGTCAAGGAGTTATCAAAACTAATTGAGGAATGGGCATATTTTATTTTAGTTATTATGTTAATAATTCTAGAAAGCCAAGTTCCCGTTTTGGAAAAAATCAGATAAATATATTTGTCATTCATAATAATATAATTTCAACCCCCTAAGTAATAGCTAAAGATAAGTAATACATTGTTATTTGCAGCAAACTAAAATACGTATATTAATATAGGTTAAGATATTAATATAAAAATCTTCCTATAAATACTATTGTATGTTATAATAAGTATAGTTAATTATAACATACAAAGTTATTTAGTAATAAAAAATAATATTTAAAAATATTAAAAAATGGTTGCTTATTTAAAAGATGTATGTTATATTTAAATAGTCGCAAGAATGAAAAAGCGACGGAGATTTAATATGATTTAAACATTACCTTTTTAGGCATATAAAGTAAATCAGTTTTTAAATCTTAATATAAATAAAAAGGAGAAATGTTTAAATGGCAGATAAGAATTTAATATGTAAAGACTGTGGAAAAGAATTTGTTTTCACTGAGGGAGAACAAGAATTTTACAAAGAAAAAGGTTTCGAAAACGAACCACAAAGATGCCCTGATTGTAGAAGAGCTAGAAAGCAACAAAACAACAGAGGATTCCAAAGATAGTCTAAACAGAATGATAAGAGTATAGAAAGTAATTTCTATACTCTTTTTTATATAAGAAGATCTTTACATTCTTTTTAGTTAAAGAAATTATTAACTAAATACATAAAAATGTGATAAATTTTTAGAAATAAAAAAGAAAGGAAGATTAATTTAAGATATCTCCCCTTATTTTTATAACAATTAATTATTCTTGGATTCTATCGTTTTTAAAGGTTCCGACCTCTGTATTTCCATCTGCATATACGTACATACCGTTACCGTCTTTTAGATCATCTTTAAAATTACCAATATATTTGTTGCCATCAGACCAAGTGTGGATACCATAACCATGTCTTAAGTCATGTTGCCAGTTTCCTGTATATGAGTCTCCATCATACCAAGTGTAAGTACCTAATCCTGATTTTTCTCCGTCTATCCACTGTCCTACGTACACTTCTCCATCTGGCCAAGTATATATTCCATATCCATGCTTTTCATCATTTGACCACTGTCCTATGTACTTTTCCCCATTAGACCATATATGTGTCCCATCACCATGCATTTTATCATCTTCCCACTGACCTATATACTTACTTCCATCCTTATAAAGGTAGGTTCCATCACCGTGCATTTTTCCATCTTTTTTTTCGCCTACATAAGTTCCGCCATGAATGTGGGCAGAAACAGCCTTTTTATTATTATCTATACTCATTTTGTTTAATACGCTATGATTTATTTTAATTTTGCTTAAGTTAACATTTTTAATTTTTTTAATTTTAAACACCATCCTTTGTATTTATTAATAAGATAAAATGTTATCCTCTTCAATTTATGGAAAGAACAATAATTTATTTTTTTTATTCATAAAGGGTTAAGAACTTAATAATGGGCAATGAGCTTAAAAGAAGCAAAGAATTCTTTTATAGAAGGGCTATAATTTCATTATATCATAATTTATATAAAGATTATTCTTATTATGAAAGAATAGACATTGATAATATATAAATAAAACATTAAAATAATAGTGATAAGGAAAAGTAGACTTTGGAATTAATATTATTTTATAAGGAGGAATTTATGATTATTGAATGGTTTAAGGGTTTGGATCCTGTAATGCAAGCTCTTTTTGCAACTTTATTTACTTGGCTTGTAACTGCGCTTGGAGCAGCATTAGTATTTCTTTTTAAAACAATAAATAAAAAGGTGTTAAATGGAATGTTAGGTTTCGCTGCAGGAGTTATGATAGCTGCTAGCTTTTGGTCTTTATTAGCCCCTGCAATAGAGATGGCAGAAGCTAATGGTGGAAGCGCTTGGATACCTGCTGCGGTAGGTTTTTTAGCAGGAGGCGGATTTCTTTGGGCAGTAGATAAAATATTGCCTCATCTTCATATAGGAGCTCCTGTAGAGGAAGCAGAAGGCATTAAAACAAGTTGGGAGAGAAGTGTGCTCTTAGTATTAGCTATTACTCTTCATAACATACCAGAAGGGTTAGCTGTTGGTGTTGCTTTTGGAGCTATAGCTGCAGATTTACCTTCTGCATCTTTAGCGGGAGCTATGGCCTTAGCTCTTGGGATAGCTATTCAAAACTTTCCAGAAGGTGCGGCGGTTTCTATACCATTACGAAGAGAAGGGCTTTCAAGGGGTAAGAGTTTTTTATATGGTCAAGCATCAGGAATAGTTGAGCCTATTGCGGGGGTATTAGGGGCATTTGCAGTAGTTGCAATGAAGCCTATTTTGCCTTATGCTTTATCATTTGCTGCTGGGGCTATGATATATGTTGTTGTAGAAGAACTTATACCAGAAGCTCAAGCAGAGAGAAATAGTGATATAGGAACCATTGGGGCTATGATAGGTTTTGTAGTAATGATGGTACTAGATGTGGCTCTTGGGTAGAAATTAGTAAAATAATTTTATGAAAGTTATAACGAGGGTAAAGTTTTAAATAAAGAGGTAGATTATATGGTTTAAATTATAGTCTTCCTCTTTTATTGTTTTTTATTTTAAACATATGAATTAAATAAAATATTAGTGAAAACCTATTATAAATGATAGAATAAATATATAAATATAAAATTTACTTATAGGGGAGAAAAACATGGAATATACGATAATAGCAACATCTACCTTTGGATTAGAAAAGGTTGTGGCAAATGAACTTAAGGCGTTAGGATATGAAGACTTAACTATAGAAAATGGTAAGGTAATGTTTCAAGGTGATGAAATGGATATAGTAACATGTAATATGTGGCTTAGAACAGCAGATAGAGTTTTAATAAGAATGGCTGAATTTAAGGCAGAAAGTTTTGAGGACTTATTTCAAGGAACCTTAGCTGTAGAGTGGGGAGATTTAATACCCATAACAGGATTTATGCATATAGTAGGTAAATCTATAAAATCAAAACTTCATAGTGTACCAGATTGCCAGTCTATAGTGAAAAAGGCAGTTATAGAATCTATGAAAAGAAAATATAGAAGAGATCTTTTTTCCGAAGATGGAGCTGAATACAAGATAGAGGTAGCTATATTAAAAGATATAGTAACCCTTACAGTAGATACAACAGGTCCTGGACTTCATAAAAGAGGATATAGAGGACTTGCGGGAGATGCTCCACTTAAAGAAACTTTAGCCGCTGCTATGGTGCTCTTAAGCAAATGGGAGCCTTCAAGGACTTTGGCTGATCCTCTTTGTGGATCAGGAACTATAGCAATAGAGGCTGCTATGATAGGAAGAAATATAGCGCCAGGAATTAATAGAAGCTTTGTATCTGAGCAATGGGAGATAATATCTAAGGACCTTTGGGAAGATATAAGAAAATATGCAAAGGAAGCTATAAATGATAAAGAGTTTAAAATATTAGCATCAGATATTAATGGTAGCGTGCTTAAGACAGCAAAGCAAAATGCTGAAAAAGCAGGCGTAGGAGAAAATATAGTATTTCAAAAGTTAGATATAAAAGATTTTAGCAGTAAGAAAAAATATGGATTTATAATAACAAATCCACCTTATGGCGAAAGACTTGGAGAAGCAAATGAAGTAGAATCTCTGTATAAAGATATGGGAATAGTATATAAAGATTTAAATGAGTGGTCATTTTTTGCTATAACCTCCCATTTAGGATTCCAAAAGTTTTTTGAGGAAAAGGCTCATAAAAATAGAAAGTTATATAATGGAAGGCTACTTTGCTATTATTATCAATATTTTAGTGAAGAACCAAAAAAGGATAAAAGGCAAGATAATAAAGAATTTAAAAGTGAAGAAATTTGGAAATAATATTTAATAAATTATAAGATGAATGAGCTTTAAATAATTAATAGTATTGACAGCCTATTTAAATATGATAGAATTATTTAAAGATAAATTTTTATTAAAATATGATTAAGTCTCGTATAACTCTAATGATATGGTTTAGAGGTGTCTACCAGGAACCAATAATTCCTGATTACGAAGAAGGTATACTTTTGTATATCTTCTTTGTGGTCAGGAATTTTTTTGTGTATTAATAATTTTAAATGGAGGAAAAGTATATGAATTTAAAGGATTTACCGAAAATAGAGCTTCACTGTCACTTAGATGGAAGTGTTAGGCCAAAGACTATAATTGATATAGCGAAAAGAGAGAAGATTGATATTCCAAGTTATGATATAAAAGAAATAACAGAGCTTATGATAGCTCCTAGGGAATGTGCTTCTCTTGATGAATATCTAGAGAAGTTTTCATTACCTATAAAGATAATGCAAAGTGAGTATAGTCTTGAAAGGATAACTTATGAATTACTAGAGGATGCAGCGAAAGAAAATGTTAAGTATATGGAAATAAGATTTGCTCCTTTACTTCATACTAATGGAGGTCTTGATACTAAAAGAATTATAGAAAGTGTCTTAAGTGGCATTAAAGAAGCAGAAGATAAATATGACATTAAAGGTAATCTCATATTATCATTTTTGAAGACCGTGCCATCTAGTAGTATTTTCGAGGTTATAGAAATTGGGAAAGAATATTTAAATAAAGGAGTAGTAGCTGTAGATCTTTGTGGTGCTGAAAGAAAAGGCTTTGCAAAAGACTTTATTGAACCTATAGCCTTAGCTAAAGACTATGGATATAGAATTACTATTCATGCTGGTGAGACTGGTATAGGAGAAAATGTATTAGATTCAATTGAACTTTTAGGAGCAGAAAGAATAGGACATGGAGTAAATATTGATAATTGCAAAAAGGCATATGATATGGTTAAAGATAGGGGAATTGCATTAGAGATCTGCATGAGTAGCAACGTACAAACAAAGGCTGTGAGTATAATAAAAAACCACCCTATGTATAATTTTCATAAAGAAGGAATTAAGGTAACATTAAATACAGATAATAGAACGGTTTCCAATACGGACATGAGTAAGGAAATTTCCTTGGCATTAAAAGAATTTCATATTAGCAAGGATGATTACAAGATAATTTATTATAATGCCGTAGATATGTGCTTTGCTAATGAAATCATAAAGAAAAGATTAAGGGGATATATGTAGAAATAGTTGTAAGTTTTAAAGTAACGTAAAAAAGAGCTTCTCAATTGAAATTTTAATCTCAATATTATGTTTTTTGAGTTAAGCTCTTTTAATTTACTTTTATAATAGCTTACTTAAAAGTTCTAGCTATTTTTATATTTATTTTTTTGAATAGCTTATTTTGAACTTTTAGCTATTTCAATGTTTACTCTTCTGCCTTCAAGACTTTTGCCTGAACAATTGTTTAATATACTGTCAACAGCATCAGACTTTACATCTATAAATGTAAATTTATCAAGTATATCTATGTTTCCTATAGAGTTTCTATCTGCATTTGAATTATCAGTTAAAAAATCTACTAGAGATTTAGGTTTTACTTTATCTAAGTGGCCTATGCTTAAGAATAATCTTGAAACATTGCCATTATTACTATTACTACGTCTGTTGTTATAACTATTGCTACTATTACTATTACTTTACTATTGTTGTTACTTGATGTAATATCAACATTTTCATTAGAATTATAACTTATTTCTTTTCCGTAGATCATAGTCATTAAAGCAGCGCTAACATCAATTAAGTCATATTCTTCGTCTAGCTCTGTTACGATAGGCACAAATTTACTGTACTCTTTGTTTTCTAAAGTTTCTTTAACCTTTTTGATAATACTTGCATACTTTGCATTGAATATATCATCTATTGATGGTATTGGTTTTCTTTTAATTTTGCCTTTTGTAGCACTTTCTATTTGTTTCAAAGTTTTATACTCTCTAGGGCTTACTAAAGTATAAGCTACACCTTTTTTGTTTGCTCTACCAGTTCTTCCGATTCTATGAACATAAGACTCTGTATCTTGAGGTAGGTCATAGTTTATAACATGAGTTATATTAGTAACATCAATACCTCTAGCAGCAACATCTGTAGCTACTAAGAAATCTATGCTTTCATCTTTGAACTTTCTTAAAGTGTTTAATCTTTGATTTTGGTTCATGTCTCCATGCATTCCTTCAACGCTATATCCTCTAGATTGCATAGATTCTACTACCTCATCTACACCCTTTTTAGTTTTGCAAAAAATTAGGCAGCTATCTGGTCCTTCTACATCAAGAATTCTACATAAGCTTTCAAAACGTTCATTGTGCTTTATTTCATAATAAAACTGCTCTACTGTTGATACTGTCATTTGATTCTTTAATATAGAAATATGCTTAGTATCTTTTTTCATGTATCTTTGTGCAATTTTCTTTATGGTATTAGGCATTGTTGCAGAGAATAAAAGTGTTTGTCTTTCTTCATTTGAAGATTGAATTATAAGTTCTATGTCTTCAACAAATCCCATATTTAGCATTTCATCAGCTTCATCAAGTACAAGGAAGTCTATAAACTTTAAGTCTAAAACCTTTCTTCTTAAAAGGTCTAGAACTCTTCCAGGAGTTCCTACTATAATGTCTGGGTTTCTTCTTATAGCTTGAATTTGTCTATCTATAGATTGACCGCCATATACTGGTAGCATCTTTAAATTAGAATCCTTACCAATCCTTACTAGTTCATCGCTAACTTGTATAGCAAGCTCTCTTGTAGGGGTAAGTATTATACCATGAATTTTATTTGAAGATCTGTTAAGATTACTTATTATAGGTGCTCCAAAAGCTAAAGTTTTACCTGTGCCTGTTTGAGCCTGACCGATAACATCAAAACCTTCTAAGATAACAGGTATTACCTCTTGTTGAATTTTAGATGGTTCTTCAAATCCCATACCTTCGATGGATTTAAGTACATTTTTATTAAGTGTTAAATCATTAAATTTTAAATTTTCCATTATTTCTCCTCCAAACATAACAACTAATTATAATATAGTATGCCAGGTTTTGCAAGAAATATTTATTAAATTTTTAATATCATAATTTTACAACTTTAGTATCTGCAAAAATATCATGAATTCCTTGATTATTTGGAGCGGTATTTATTAAGTAAAGAGAGAAAAATGCTAATATTAAACCTAATAAGGGTATGGTATACATTAGTTTAGCTACCTCCCTATATAATATTTGGATAGGAGAGACAGTAGTTCCTTTCTTCGAATAAATTTTAAGGTTAAATAAATACTTCCCAACAGTGTATCCTTTAGTTATTATAGGAGCTAAAACTAAAAACATTATATATAATATTCCACAATATAAATATGACATATTTATATTGAATCCTAGGGTTTTAAAGATTACTAAAGGTATAGCTACTGATATAAGCAAATCTACGATTAAGGATCCTATTTTATTTATAATTTCGAATTTCATTTAAGTATTAAGCCTCCATTTGGTTATTTTTATTGAAAATTATGGTATAGAAGGTTATTTTGTGGTAAAATATAAATTAAGATAGAATATGCAAAAAATGATGATTTCAATAGTCATGTATATTATAACGAAAGGTATAAGTATTAATCAACTTAAATTAAAGCTTTAAATTTTTTAATATTAAAAAGACAAAGAGATTATTAGGAGAGTGTTTAATTTAAATAAGTATTAGGACTAAAAGTGAGGAGGATTAAGATGAATATAGGGATTTTAGTATTAATTAATATAATCATTATGTTAGGTTTTGTTTATGTTCTTGTATTTATGCAAAAGAAGCATTACTCTTTTTCAAAGAGGGTTTTCTTAGCTTTAGGTGTGGGAATATTGTATGGAGCTGTATTACAATTGGCTTATAATCCGACATCAGCTGTTGTATTAAAGTCTAATATTTGGTTTGATATAATAGGGACTGGATATGTAAGACTTTTAAAAATGATAGTGATTCCTCTAATTTTTGTTTCTATCACAACTGCTATTATAAATCAAAATTCAAAGAATTTAGGGAAGATGGCGGCATTAATAATTGCAGTTTTAGTTATAACAGCAGGAATATCAGCAGGTGTAGGAGCGGGTACTGCAAAAGTTTTTAACTTAAGTGCAGAGGGATTGCAATCAGGAGAAAGTGAAGCTAAAGCAAGTGAAAAGCTTGAATTTACGCTTAAGGACTTTGAGTCAAAGTCTGTTCAGAATCAGGTAATAGAGATAATACCTACAAATCCTTTTTACTCAATGACAGGTCAAGGAAGTGCTGCAACTTTATCGGTAGTATTTTTTGCAGCTTTTATAGGTATTAGTACTATAGGGGTAAAGAAAAAGAAACCAGAATCTGCAGAGTTTTTTATTAAGTTTTTGAACTCGTTGCATGACGTTGTAATGAGGATGGTTACCATTATATTAAGGCTAACTCCCTATGGAGTACTTGCTCTAATGACTAAGATGGTATCTACCAGTAATTTTAGTGAGATACTAAGGTTATTAAGCTTTGTTATAGCATCTTATGTAGCTTTAATTATAATGTTTGTAATACATTTAATAATAATTTTAGTTTTTGGATTAAATCCAATTACTTATATTAAAAAGACAGCTTCTGTTCTTACATTTGCTTTCACAGCAAGAACAAGTGCCGGAGCTATACCTTTAAATGTAGAAACTCAAGTAGATAAATTAGGAGTACCAAAGGGATATGCTAATCTTTCAGCTTCTCTTGGCTCAAGTATAGGTCAAAATGGCTGTGCTGGTATCTATCCTGCTATGCTTGTTGTTATGATAGCACCTACAGTAGGTATAAACCCATTAGCCCCTGTGTTTTTAATTAAGCTTATAGTGGTTACAGCAATAAGTTCTTTTGGAATAGCAGGGGTAGGCGGAGGAGCAACTTTTGCAGCTTTAACAGTGTTATCGGCTATGGGGCTTCCTGTAGGTTTGGTAGGGCTATTAATAGCCATAGAACCATTAATAGATATGGGCAGAACTGCATTAAATGTAAGCGGATCTATAGTATCAGGAATAGTATCTAGTAGAATTATGAAGGAATTAGATACAGATATATACAATGCTAAGATAGAAAAAGTAGCAGAATAAAGGAATTTATTAAATGATTACTTTATAAATATATTTAATGATAATATAATCTATTTATATTAAGAATGGGATATGTGTTAAATGTACCATTCTTTTTTGTTTAAATAATTATATTTATTATATATAATAATAAAATGAAAGTGCTAAGATCCTATATAATATATAGCACTTTGGTTATATGAAATGTGGATAGTAAACTAACATATTATTTATATATGTATAAAGAAAGGAAGAGGTTGATGGAAAAACAAGATAATAACACTTTGAAAAAGAGTCTTGGGTTATTTGATGCTATGGCAATAGTTATTGGAATGGTAATAGGATCAGGAATATTTTTCAAGCCATCTATAGTGTTTAGAAATGCAGGGTCTCCAATATTAGCTATTATGGCTTGGGTCATAGGAGGAATTATAGCTTTGGCTTCAGCGCTTACTGTAGCTGAAATTGCATCGGCCATACCAAAAACAGGGGGATTATTCATATATCTTAAAGTCTTATATGGTGAAAAATGGGCCTTTTTATTTGGATGGGTTCAGACTTTAGTTTATGTACCAGGATCAATAGCTGCATTGGCTATTGTTTTAGCAACTCAAGTTACAGCATTTATACCACTTACATCACAAGAGCAAAAACTTGTAGCTATAGGATTTTTACTGTTTTTAGCATTGCTTAATGTGATATCTACAAAACTCGGAAGTAAAATACAAGGAATAATAACCGTAGCCAAGTTATTACCTATATTAGTAATAATTTTACTAGGATTTACTAGAGGAACGTCAAAGGGAATTGTAATAAATAATTTTAGTGGAGCTACAGTAACAGGCTTCGGAGCAGCTATTTTAGGGACTCTATGGGCTTATGATGGGTGGATGAGTGTTACTAATATGGCAGGTGAATTAAATAATCCTAAAAAAGATTTGCCAAAATCAATTATATCAGGACTTTTGGTAACTATAGTTATTTATGTCCTTATAAATTTAGCACTTGTAAAGATAATACCAGTGGAAGCTATAATATCTTCAGATAAGCCTGCTTCTGATGCTGCTATAGTATTATTTGGTGGATTAGGAGCAAAGTTTATATCAGCAGGTATTTTACTCTCAATTTTAGGAGCTTTAAATGGTTATATTATGACAGGTGTTAGGGTACCTTTTGCAATGGCAGAAGAGAAGTTACTTCCTTTTAATAAGTTTTTTGGAAAGGTGAATGATAGGTTTGGAACTCCTGCTAATTCATTTATGTTTGAAATGTTTTTAGCTTGTTTATATGTTTTGTCTGGTTCATTTGACATGTTAACAGATCTAGTAATGTTCGTACTGTGGATATTTTTCACTATGGCTGTAGCAGGAATATTTTTATTAAGAAAGAATTTTAAGGACTTAGAAAGGACTTATAGAGTTCCTTTATATCCGATTATACCTTTGGTTGGAATAATAGGGAGTACATATATAATAATAAGCACTATGATAACTAATCCAGCATATGCATTATATGGAACAGCTATAACCCTTTTAGGTTTACCAGTCTATTTTTATTTAAAAAAACATACTTAGAGTTCATTACGAATTTATATAATAAGATAATAGTAAGAACTATGTATTTGAAAAACTAATAGTTCTTACTATTAATATTTATATTAGCTATTGGACAAGCGATTTGCTAAATGATACATTTAAGGTCGAAAAATATATTTAGGAGGTATTTACATGGAAAAAAAGCAGTTTATTGACGAAGTAAGACATACAGCAGAGGGGTATTTTGAAAGAGGAGAATTTTTTTGTTCAGAAGCTGTAGTTAAAACAATTAATGATATGTTAGACAAGCCTTACGATGAAAATGTTACAAAATTAGCTTCAGGATTTCCAGTAGGTATTGGTAAATCAGGTTGTGTCTGTGGAGCTGTAAGTGGAGGAGTAATGGCATTAGGTATGGTTTATGGAAGAGAACATGGGGAGGCTATGCAAGAAAAGATGTTTCCTATGTCAGCAGATTTACATGATCATATAAAGGGAATATATAAGAGTACTTGTTGTAGAGTAATGACAAGAAACTTTGAATTTGCATCACCAGAAAGAAAAGCTCATTGTGTAAAGATTACTGGAGAAGTAGCTGCATATATAGCAGAAAAGTTATATGATGAAAATGAATTAAATAAAGATGAAAATAATTAAGTAGGGTGGAATTTTAGTTATGGAGCTTAATATACTTCAAACATTATCATTACTTATAATATTTCTAGTTATAGGATATGCTCTTCAAAAAAATGTAAAGGTTTTAAGAGATAATTATGTGCCAGCACCAGTAATAGGAGGATTACTATTTTCTATTCTTTTATCTATCACAAAGAATTATTTTAATTTTAAATTAGATTTTTCTGCACTTCCTATATTCGTAGCAGGATTTTTCTTATCCATTGGTCTTAGGATAGACCTTTCTACATTTAAAAAAAATATAAAATTGCAGTTATTATTTTTAGTTATAGTTATAGCAGTGGCTTTAATGCAAAATGTAGTAAGCCTTGGAATAGGAAAGGTTTTTGGGAAATCTTCCTATGATATAATGGTATCAGGATCCTTAGGACTTATGGGTGATCACACATTAGGAGGACTTATACCTAAATTCTTAGAAGGTGGAAAGCCATCTATGCAGTCATTAGCGTCCTTTTCCATACTAAGTTTATACATAGGGTCTATAGTAGGAGGTTTATTATTTAAAAAATTAAAAGATAAAGTAGACTTATCTAAAAATTTAAGAATACCAGCACCTACTTTTACACCTCCAGAATTTTTGCAATATATTTTAATTTTCGTAGCGGGGATAGCTATTTCTTTATTACCAACTCAATATGGACTTGGTAAATATATAAATCCAGCAGGTGGAGGATTTATATTAGGTTTAATACTAAGATGGATTTTTGATTCTACAAAAATATATAAGATCAAAGCGCCTAATGTGAATCTTATAGGTAACTTTTGTTTATCTATGCTACTTATAACTACATTTTCAATGTTTGATATAACAATGATATTTAAAATAAGGTTATATAATTTGGTTCTTATGATGATACAATTAGCTTGGTTAATAGCTTTAAGTTATTATGTAGTATTTAAATTATATAATAAGAATCCTTTAGCATCTTACGTTGCAACAGGGTTAATAGGATTCAGTGTAGGTATGCCAGCAAGTACAATGAGTCATTTGCAGTGCTTAACTGAAAGAGAAGGAGCACTTCCAATAGTTTTATTCATTGTACCACCAGTAGGTGCATGGCTTATAAATATATTTAATGTTTTTATAATAAAGTTATTTTTATAAAAGAGGATTAAAGTTTATTATTACCTATATATAGATAATAAAAATACAACATTTTATGATAAAATAGAGATAGGTTAAAGCCCATCTCTATTTTTGTTGAGTAAGTTTCAAGTTTTTTAGAGATTAAAGGTGTAGGTTATATATGTCATATTTTATTTACTTACATATGATATAATTAAGCTTAAAATAATACATACAGGACATTAATTTTAGTTAGTAGGTGAGAAGATGCAAGTATTTATAAAAAGATTTAATGAACTTTCTTTAGATGAATTATATGATATTCTAGCTTTAAGAAATGAAGTATTTATTGTGGAACAAAACTGTGCATATGAAGATTGTGATGGGAAAGACAAGTTTTGTTATCATATTTATTATAAAGAAGGAAAAGATATCATAGCGTATGCTAGAATTTTGGAAAAGGGATTATCCTATGAAGAAGTTTCTATAGGTAGGGTTATTGTTAAAAAAGGATATAGAAAAAAAGGATTAGCCTTAAAATTGATGAGAAGGGCGATAGAATTTGTTGAAGTATTTTTAAAAGAGAGTTCAATTAGATTATCTTCACAGGTTTATGCAAAAGGATTATATGAATCACTTGGATTTAAACAAGTTTCAAATGAATACCTAGAAGATAATATACCACATATAGAAATGATATATAAAACCAATATATAACTCTTAAATAGGACTATAATTTTATTATAAGTATTGGGGGGATAAGATTGAGGATAGGACTAGTAAGGCACTTTAAAGTTAATATAGAGCATAAAATATATATGAATTCAATTGAATATAATGAATTTGCAAATAGATATAATATATC
>CAYYWN010000015.1:0-19255 GCA_964474485.1 uncultured Clostridium sp.
AATAAATAATTATTTGCCGTTTTAAATATTTTTATTATGAGGATAGTCAGCCATTAAAGGATGACTGTCCTCATATTTTCTTACAAGAAAACCCTATTACATTTATTTAAAAGATAAGATATAAAGTAAAAGGAAAATATAATATTAAGTTATCTAGCATTTATATTATGATTTTCTCCACTATTATTTATTCTTGCATCTATTTTATTTTCTTTTACAAAGTTTTCGCAAGAGGATAAGTCCTTTTCATTTAATTTATTACCATTTATATAAATATATATTGTTGATTTTTCTTCTATGAAGTTTAATTCTTTTCCCTTATTTAAAATGAGTTCAATTGATTGATTAATTGACTTTCCATTTAGATCTAAAGCTGATGATATTTCCTTACCATTGTTATCCTTAGGAATTACTTTAGTTACTTTATGCATCATATTAACATTTATTTTTAAAGATGCATTTGTTTCTAAGATTATAGTGGTAGATATTTGATTTTGCAAAGTTAGATATATTAAGCTTAAGATTATTAGCGCAAAAACACTTATTGATAAAGGATATTTATATAACTTCCAGGAGTTTGATTTAGTGCCTGATACAATTAATCCTATTTGAGAAGAATATTCTTCAAGTAATTTTACTTGGATGAAGTCTCCATAAGAGTTTAATAGTATACCTTTGTTTTTATTTGATGTTAATAAGATTCCTGTACATAAGTTATTAGATTGAGCGTTATCATATAGAGTTAATGCGGTACTTTTCATGTTATTTTCATTAGAATTATAACTTAACTTTGGTTGATTAGAAATGTTTTCTATTAAATCTATATTTGTTACTTGTATATTAAGATAGTTTTTTATATTATTATATTGAGGGTTAGAAATTATTAAATAATAAGCTATTAAATAATTTCCCCACTTTTCTATAAAACGTGGAGATTCATCAGTAAATATTGATAACTTTTTTATTGGAAGAGATCTATTCCTTTTAATTAACTTTGTTATGTTTGGCTCTTCTAATAGGGAAAAACTGATATTTAAAAGTTGATTCTTTACATCATAAGGTGGAGAGTTTTTACAAAGATCACTTAGAATCACACCATATAAAGATAGTTCCTTGATAAATAAAGAAATATCTTTTTTTATATTATTAATAAAGTTATTTTCTAACGCCATTATTTTTTGAGTATAAACGAATTTATATTTATTTTTAACTAGCATAAATTTACAATCCATAAATAAACACCTCTAGAAGTAATATTAATATATAATAGGAAAATTTGCAAAGGTTTAAAGGAGTGATTATTATGATTAAAGTAAATAAGTTAATAGAAATCCAAAGAAACTATTTTTTAAGTGGAAATACTCTTACTATAGAAAGAAGAATTAATGCATTAAAAAAGCTTAAGGCTTCAATAATATCTAATGAAGATAAGATACTAGATGGATTATGGAAGGATCTTAGAAAATCAAAATTTGAATCTTATGCTACGGAAATAGGACTAGTACTAGGAGAAATAAATCTAGCAATAAAAAATGTAGAAAAGTGGTCAAGAGCAAAAAAGAAACGAACACCTTTAGTTCATTTTCCAGCAAAAAGCTATATATATCCAAATCCACATGGTGTAGTTCTTAGAATGTCACCTTGGAACTATCCTTTCCAACTTACAATGTCCCCTTTAGTAGGAGCTATAGCTGCAGGAAATAGTATTATTATAAAGCCATCTAAATTTTAACCTAATACAAAAATAATATTAAAAAAAATCATTAAAGAATGCTTTTCTATAGAACAAGTAGATATAGTTTATGAAGACGGTGGAAGAGAAGCTATTAAGGAAATATTAGAACAAAAATTCGACTATATATTTTTCACCGGAAGTATAGTAACTGGTAGGGTAGTTATGGAAGCTGCAGCAAAAAATCTTACACCACTTACTTTAGAGCTTGGTGGAAAAAGTCCATGCATAGTTGATAAAGATGCAGATATAGAACTTTCAGCTAAGAGAATAGTTTGGGGTAAATTTTTAAATGCTGGACAAACATGCGTAGCACCAGATTATTTACTTGTAAATAGCGTAGTAAAATCAAAATTTGTAGATGCTATTAAAAAATATATAAAAGAATTTTATGGTGAAGATCCTAGAGAAAGTAATGATTATCCTAGGATAATTAATTTAAAACAGTTTGATAGATTAAAATCTTATTTAGGAAAAGGAAATGTGATTTTAGGTGGTAATAATATAAGAGAAGAGTTATATTTTGAGCCTACTATAATAGATAACCTTACTTTGGAAGATGAGATAATGACTGATGAGATATTCGGACCTATATTTCCCATTATAGAATTTGAAAACTTAAATGAGGTAATTCAGTTAATTAATAGTAGGCCTAAGCCACTTGCTCTTTACTATTTCTCAAATAATGAAGAATCACAGGAAAAAGTATTAAAAAACACTACCTCAGGAGGAGCATGTATAAATGATACTGTAATACAAGTTGGATCACACTATATTCCTTTTGGAGGGGTAGGAGAAAGTGGAATGGGTGGATATCATGGAGAAGCCAGCTTTGAAACTTTTTCTCATTATAAATCAGTTATAAAAAGAGGTAAGTTAGATATTAATTTTAGGTATGCACCGTACAAAGACAAGTTTAATTTATTAAAGAAAATAATGAAATAACAAAATAATAATATATGATAAAAAAATTAACTATAATTTTTTAAATTATAGTTAATTTTTTTTATGTAGATAAGGATAATAAATGAAATATAAATTCATTAAAAGGTAGTGAACATCATAAAAATAAAAGAAGAGAATAATTAAAAATAGGATTCAAGTAATAGAAAGGGGTTAAAATAAGGGGATGTTAAGATTTATATTAAGTGAAAGTGTTGGAGGATATAATGAAGGAAAATGTTCTGAAAGAAATTAAGTGGAAGGGTAACAGCAAAGAGATGTATGAATTAGTGTTAAGTCAAACACCCTTACTATTCAAAAATCAAATAATAAGGTTAGTTAGTAACTGGATTAATGATCATAATATAGAGGTTATTACAGAAGAAGTTATCTTTGAAATTGTAGAAGATATTGCACCTTTAAAAATTAAAGTGAAATTGTTACCGGTATTAAAAAACATGCGAAAAAATGGATAATTATTAAATAGTATTCTATACTTAGTAGCTAGTAATCTAAAGCTTAACTAATTAAAAGTTAGCTTTAGATTACTTCTATAATTAAAGATATTATATAGTGTAATTATTTGAATTGTATAATATATGGGATTGCCTATAGGAGATAAAATACACCATAAGTAAATTGCTATATTTAAATAAGTTTTTCCTTTATATTAATAATTAAATCATCAAAAGTTTCACCTATAATAAATTCATGATCAACCATTACAAAGGGGACAGTTCTACAAAGGTCGCATCTTAATAGGCATTCTTTTGAAGTGAAATCCATATTTTCTTTTTCTAAAGCAGAAGCTATATCTTCAAAATATCTGCTGAAGGTGCAAACTTTTATCATAATACCAAATCCTTTCTAATCTTAAGTTTAGATAATATTCATGATTACATTATAAATATTTATATAGTTAAGTATCAAGTGAAATTTTTAATAATAGATACTTTAATATATAAAAAGTATTTATACATGATTTATATAACTAATATATTTAAATAAAGAGTTCCTATATGGAGAAATAATAAGAAACATAATATGATAATTTCACAAAAGTCACTTTGTACTTAATTAGTAGAAATAAAGATAGGTTTAGAGAGTATTTTCTCTAAACCTACCTTTATTTTAGTTATTAAGATTAGCGATTAAATTATTCTGGAGGAATATTTAAAGTGATTATAGTAACTTTTCTATATCTTTTTGCATATCCATTGGTGCTACTGGAGATTCAAATCTTTCTACTATGTTTCCATATCTATCTATTAAAAATTTAGTGAAATTCCACTTTATTGAGTCATCTATAAGGAATTCAGGGAACTTCTCACTTATAAAACTATGAATCATTTTTCCACTTGGATTTTCTAAATCAAAACCTTTAAATGAAGTATTAGAAGTTAAATACTTAAATAAAGGATGTGCATCTTTTCCTCTTACATCTATTTTCTCAAACATAGGGAAAGTTACACCATAGTTTAACTCACAAAAAGTCTTAACATCTTTATTATCACCAGGCTCTTGCATAGCAAATTGGTTACAAGGGAATCCTAATATTTCTAGTCCCTTTTCATTATACTTATCGTATAATTTTTGCAAGTCGTTATACTGAGGTGTAAAGCCACATTTGCTTGCAGTATTAACTATTAACAGGGCTTTACCTTTATAATCATTTAAATTTATGTCATTACCATCGATGTCTTTTACATTAAAATCATAAATAGACATATTAACATCTCCTTATTTATTATTAGTTATGTAAAGAAAATTTTGCTCAATTAAATCTTATAAATCAAATATAGCATTATAAGATTATTTTGTCAACTTTAATTATTAATAAATAAACTATGCTCTTAGATAGTAATTAAATATAAATATTAGTAGGTGCTAAGAAAATAAAGATATAAATATAATGTTGGGCTGTTTTTCACAAATAAGCACTTACATACATATTATAAAACATAGCAATACTTGGAGTGTGAAAAAGTGCTTTACGCATTAATATTAGCAGGAGGAAAAGGAACGAGGCTTTATCCTTTATCAAGATCAGAAAATCCTAAGCAGTTTTTAAGGAGTGTAGATAATAAAAGTTTTTTAAGAAATACTGTAGATAGAATTAAACCAATTATAGATAAAGAAAATATCTATATAGTAACTAATGAAAGTTATAAAAATAAGATAAAAGAGGAACTAATTGAAATTAATGAAGAAAATATATTTGTAGAACCAGCAAATAAGGAGACTGCTACCTGCATAGGACTTTCAGCAGTGAAACTATTAAAGAAAGATAAGGATGCTGTAATGGTGGTTCTTCCATCGGATCACTATATAAAAGGAGAAAAAGAATTTCAAGAAACTTTAAATCAAGCAATAGAAATAGCTGAAAGGCGAAGAGGATTAGTTACCATAGGTGTAAATCCAACAACACCTGAAACTGGTTATGGATATATTGAGATGGGACAGAGAGTACCTGGAAGCATAGCCACATATAGGGTAGAAAGATTTACTGAAAAACCCAATATCGAAGTGGCTAAAGACTTTTTAATGAAAGGAACTTATCTTTGGAATAGTGGAATATTTGTATGGCGGGCAGATGTGTTTTTAAGAGAAATGGAGAAGTATCTCCCTAAGATGTATAAAAGTCTTATGCAAATATATCAATCTATAGATGAAGAGGAAGAAAAAGAAGTTATAAAGGAACAGTATGATCTGATGGATGGCATATCTGTAGATTTTGGTATTATGCAAAAGACTAGGAAGGCTTTTGTTATAAAGTGTGAATTTGTTTGGGATGATATTGGAAGTTTTAAAGCTTTTAGTAGGTTCCTTAAAGTTTATGAGGGAAATAATGTTTCTGAAAATGTTTTTTTAGATGAGAGTGAAAACTGCTCAGTATTTAGTAAAGATAAGCTTATTATAGGCTTTGGAATAAAGGATTTAGTTATAGTAGATTCAGGGGATGTAATATTAGTAATGGATAAATGTAAGGATCAAGAGATGAAACAATTACTAAATGGAATTAGAGAAAAGGTAGAATTTAATAAATATATATAAATCTTTATTAAGATAGACCTTTAATTAATAAGAGGTCTATCTGTTTTTAGTAAGATACATATACTTATTACAGGCATAGTTAAATTAAAGAATATAAAAAGTTGTTATAGTAGTAGTTAAATTTAAAATGAAAACTTTGAAAGGAATCTTTTTAAATATATGATAAAATATATATGAATAAATTACTTTATAGAACTTAGATTTATCACTATATTAATAAAGTATTAATGAAATAATTACTGAATTTTACAAGATATTACTAGAATTGGGGTGTAACATATTATGAAATTTAAAAAGATTTATATAGAAATAACTAATGCATGTAATCTTGCTTGCGATTTTTGTCCTCAAACTAAAAGGAAGGCTGAATTTATTGATGTTAATAAATTTAGTCATATATTAGATGAGGTAAAGCATTATGGTGAGTATGTATATTTTCATGTAAAGGGCGAGCCTTTATTACATAAGGATATAGATAAGTTTTTAGATTTATGTGATGAAAAAGGTTTTAAGGCAAATATAACAACTAACGGAACCTTAATAAAAAAGATGCAAGATAAACTAATAGGGAAACCTTCTTTAAGACAAATTAATATTTCCCTTCATAGCTTTGATGGAAACCATATAGGACACAATAAAAATCAATACATAGATGATGTAATATCTTTTGTAAAGGACATTAGAAACAGAGGCAATACTCTCATTTCCCTTAGACTTTGGAATCTTGATGAAGATAATGCTACAAATATAAAAAAGCAAAGGAATAGGGAAATACTATCTGTATTAGAAAGAGAATTTAATTTACTTTATAAAATTGAAGAAGAAATAAACCTTTCAAGAGGTATTAAAATAGCAGAAGGGGTATTTTTAAATCAAGATTATGAATTTGAGTGGCCAAGTTTAAAGGCAGAAGAAGATAAGTCTCATAGGGGTTTTTGCTATGGACTTAAAAATCAAGTTGGCATATTAGTAGATGGCACTGTAGTTCCTTGTTGCCTTGATGGTGAGGGGATAATTAATCTTGGTAATATATATGATAGACATTTTTCTGAAATAATAGAAGATAAAAGAGCAGTATCTATGGTAAAAGGCTTCTCAAATAGAGAAGTATTAGAAGAATTATGTAGAAGATGTGGATATAGAAAAAGATTTAATGAAAATAAATAAATTAATTGTCTACCGGTTACTGGAAAATGCGAGTTTACAGTAACCTTTTACTTTTATAATACATAAGATTAAGTAAAGAATGTTTTAATATAAAA
Source organism: uncultured Clostridium sp. (assembly GCA_964474485.1). Taxonomy (GTDB): domain Bacteria; phylum Bacillota; class Clostridia; order Clostridiales; family Clostridiaceae; genus Clostridium_L. The sequence continues at coordinate 6,991 of CAYYWN010000015.1, forward strand.
ACCTTGACTTCAAAGAATATAAATAATATAATAAAAATAACATATGAATACATGCTCATATGTACATTTGTAAAAGGGGATAATTATATGGAAGATTTAGAGAGGCTAGATAGCTGCAATACAGTTATGATTCATGAAGATGTAGTAAGACAAGTTATTAAGTCACTACCTACAGATGAAAAATTGTATGAACTTGCAGAACTATTCAAAGTTTTTGGAGATGGTACTCGTATAAAGATAATATGTGCCTTATTTAAAGCTGAGATGTGTGTTTGTGATTTAGCAGCACTTCTTGCAATGAGTCAGTCAGCAATATCACATCAACTTAGAGTTTTAAAGAATGCTAGGCTTGTAAAGTTTAGAAGAGAAGGTAAAGTAGTTTATTATTCATTAGATGATGAACATGTTAAAGACATATTTGATAAGGGGTTAGTACACATCACAGAAAAGTAGATAGGAGTGATTTTATGATCAAACAAGAATTAGTTTTAGAAGGTTTAGATTGTGCAAATTGTTCAGCTAAAATAGAAGACAAGGTATCTAAACTCGAAGATGTATTTTCTGCTAGTATGAACTTTTCAACTAAGACTCTAATAATAGAAAGCAATAAAGAAGAAGCTATGGATAAAATATTAAAAGATAGTATAGATATAATAAACAGATTAGAACCAGATGTTATAGTAAGAGCTAAAGAAAACAATTTAAGGCAAAATAAAAATGTTATTATAATGTTAGAAGGTCTTAACTGCGCAAATTGTGCAGCAAAAATTGAAACAGAGGTTAATAAATTAGAAGAGGTAAAAGAAGCGGGATTGGACTTTGTATCTAAAAGATTAATTATAAAAGCAAATGATAATTCCAATAAAAATCATATATTTACAAAAGTTAAATCAATAGTAAACAAGCTAGAACCTGATGTAGAGGTTAAACTACAAAGCAATAATTCAATTAATCATAAAGAAAAAGATACTAATAAAAAAAATGAACACGGAAATAATGAGATAAAAGAATCAATTATAAAATTAATATTAGGTATTGGATTTTTTCTTATACCCTTAATATTCAACTTTTCACCTAAAATAGAGCTTACATTATTTATTATAAGTTATGTTTTAGTTGGGGGAGAGATTGTTTTAAGAGCAGTAAAAAACATATCTAGAGGTCAAGTGTTTGATGAAAATTTCCTTATGACAATAGCTACTTTAGGGGCATTTTCTATTAAAGAATACCCAGAGGCCGTGGCTGTTATGATATTTTATCAAGTAGGGGAATTATTTCAAGATATAGCTGTAAATAAATCAAGAAAATCTATAGCAGATCTTATGGATATAAGACCAGACTCTGCTAATGTTAAAAGAGGAGAAGAATTTATATCTATCTCACCAGAACAAGTTTTAATAGGTGAAATCATAATGATAAAACCTGGAGAAAAGCTACCTTTAGATGGAGTTATAATAGAAGGAAACAGCATGGTTGATACATCTGCACTCACAGGAGAATCTGTTCCAAGAACTGTGAGAATTGGAGATGAAGTCCTAGGAGGATTTATAAATAAAAATGGACTATTATATGTAGAAGTTCAAAAAGAATTCGGAGAGTCTACATTATCAAAGATATTAGATTTAGTGCAAAATGCAGGAGCCAAAAAAGCTCCTACTGAAAAATTTATTACTAAATTTGCTAGATATTATACTCCTGTTGTAGTTATATCAGCAGCTATTTTAGCATTCTTACCGCCACTAATAATAGAGGGTGCTACGTTTTCAGATTGGATATATAGAGCGCTTGTGTTCCTTGTAGTATCTTGTCCATGCGCTTTAGTAGTGTCCATACCTTTAGGATTCTTTGGTGGTATAGGATCAGCTTCTAAGAATGGTATATTAATTAAGGGTGGAAATTATTTAGAAGCTTTAAATAAGATTGAAACTATAGTGTTTGATAAAACAGGAACTTTAACAAAAGGTGTATTTGAGGTTACAGAGATTTATTCTAAAGAAGGTTTCACAAAAGAAAGTTTGATAGAATATGCAGCTTATGTTGAAGCGTTTTCTACTCACCCTATAGCAACTTCTATAGTAGAATACTTTGATAAAGATATAGATAAATCAAGGGTGAAAAACTATGAAGAAATATCAGGACATGGAATAAAAGCATTAGTGGATGAAAAAAACTTATTAGCTGGAAATAAGAAGCTTATGGATATGTATAATATAACTGTAGAAGAAGTTTCTAGTATAGGTACGGTGGTTTATTTAAGTATAGATGAAGTTTATGCTGGATACGTAGTTATATCAGATGAAATAAAAGAAGATTCTAAGGAAGCTATAACAGGACTTAAAAATTCAGGAATTAAAAATGTGTTAATGTTAACTGGAGATAATAAAGTTGTAGGTGATAAAGTAGCAATGGAGATTGAGGTAGACAAAGTTTATTCTGAGTTACTTCCACAAAATAAGGTAGAAATATTAGAAGGATTACAAAAGGATAAATTACGAAAAGGAAAAGTAGCTTTTGTAGGAGATGGAATAAATGATGCACCAGTACTTGCTAGAGCGGATATAGGTATAGCCATGGGCGGAGTAGGATCTGATGCCGCTATAGAGGCTGCAGATGTGGTAATAATGACAGATGAACCATCTAAAATTATACTAGCCATAAATATAGCTAAAAAAACAAACAAAGTAGTATGGCAAAATATAATATTTGCATTAAGTGTAAAGCTTGTAATATTAGTATTAGGAGCTATGGGCATAGCTACTATGTGGGAAGCAGTATTTGGAGATGTGGGAGTTGCTTTAATAGCAGTACTAAACTCCATGAGAGTGCTTAGAGTGAAAAACTAAATATGTAAACTTTAAATAAAAGAAGAGAAGAGAAAATAATTTAAAAAGTTATTTCCTCTTCTCTTTTAGTGATTATATAATTTTAAATGTCTATGCGTTAACTGCTGGTGGAGTAAATACCCTTGTAGCTAATTCTTCATCTAACATATATAAAGCTGCTGGGTTTGATTCTATTCTCTTAAGCTTTTTGATTATAGTATTAAAGTTTTGTTCTTCCTCTACTTGCTCATCTATAAACCATTGAAGTAAACTTAGAGTTGCATGTTCCTTTTCTTCAGTAGCTATATTAGCAAGGTTATATATTTTAGAAGTTACTGTTTTCTCATGTTCATATCCTGCTTCAAAAAGATGAAGTACAGACTCATACTCTACCTGAGGTTTTTTCATAGCTTCTATAACTACTCTTCCATCCATTTGATTTATATAATTATAAAATTTCATAGCATGGAAAAGCTCTTCTTCATATTGAACTTTAAAGAAGTTTGCAAATCCTCCCAAGTCTTCACTTTCAGCATAAGCAGCCATAGCTAAATAAGTATAAGCTGAATAAAATTCATAGTTAACTTGATCATTTAATGCTTTTTGTAATCTTTCACTTAACATCATATACCTCCCTGTATTTTAGACACAAGTCTACCTAATAAAAGATATAAATTTGTATTAAAATTAGATATTTTGTTTGATTTCAAACATACATACATTATATATCATAAAAAATCAATTATCAATAATGGGAGGTAAGCATATAATGAGACCGTATGTTTTTTATATAAATAATCATAATTAATCTAACCTTTTAATAAGGTACTGAGTTTATCTGGATAATTAGTTATAATACCATCTATACCTAAATCTATTAAAACTTTCATATACTTTTCATCATTTACTGTGTATGCATTTATAAGAATATCTTTAGATTTAATATCATCTACTACAGTTTTATGAATTACACTTAAAAAATGTGGGTGAAGAGCATCAGCGCCTACATATTCTGCATATATCTGAGGTTTATAAAGTCCAGATTCATACAATAGGCCAGTTTTAATATTATTATCTATAGATTTACATTTCACCATGGAATAATGATTAAAAGAAGATAAGATTACACTTTGAGATAAATCATAATCATGAATCTTTTTTATAACCATCTCCTCTAAACCTTCATATAAAATTATGCTGTTTTTCAACTCAAGATTTAGATATACACTTTTTTCTTTACAATAGCTTAGTAACTCTTCTAGTGTAGGTATTTCAGTATGTTTAAACTTATCTCCAAATTTAAAACCAAAATCCAAAGATTTAAGCTCTTTATAGGTATAATGTGATATAAAACCTGTATTATTAGTAGTTCTATCTAAAGTTTCATCATGGCATAACACAAGTACATTATCCTTAGTAAGTTGTACATCTGTTTCTATTCCATCACATCCAGCCTCTACAGCTTTTTTAAAGGCTGTCATAGTGTTCTCTGGGTATTTAGCACTAAAACCTCTGTGGGCTATATTTAAACTTTTATTGGGCATAAAAAGTCCTCCTATTGATTCTTATTTAGAAATCTCTTCTTTGTAGTCTCCAATAAATATAAAAATACCTATAGATAAAAGTATAAAAGGCCAAAGATACCTTAACATCAAATATATATTAGTAAATTTAAACTTGTAAATTATAGAAAGGCTAATAAATAATATTGATAAATATATAATCCAATACTTTCTTTTAAATGATTTAAAGTTTTGTTTTCTTGTATGTATAATATAAATTAATATACAACAAAGTCCTAGTAAAGATAAGAAAATGCTGTAGTCTATACTATATACATTATAATTATTTAAAACAAATTCCAATATAGCTAAAGAAATAAGAATTAAAGAAGGTATTAGGATTAGTATATTTTTATATTTAGTATGATATCCCATAAGAATATAGGCCGCCATAAGCCCAAAACCCACTATGAAAAATGAAACATTATTTTTTATAAGTCCAATATTTCTAAGGAGCATTAATACACCGGTTAATAGTATGGTTATAGCAAAAAAAATATTTTTTTTCATTGATTATTCTCCTAAACTTTAAAGATTTGCCTTTAAAAATAAGGCTGCTTTAGTTCTATCACTAATTCCTATTTTGCTATAAATATTACTTATATAGTTTTTAACTGTACCCTCTGAAATAAATAGTTTTGAAGAAATTTGTTTATTATTATAGCCTTCTATTAAAAGAGAAGACACTTCAAGTTCTCTGTCTGAAAGCTCTAAATCCTTTTTTAAAGTTTTTTTAGAAATTTCTTTTTCATATAATCTAGATATAAGCTTTGCTGCTATGTTTGTAGGAATAAATAGTTGACCTTTTAAACTGTCCCTTATAGCTTCAATTAATTTTTCAGCAGGCATATCCTTTAAGAGATATCCTGAAGCACCATTAGATAGAGCCTCTATTATATATTCATCATCATCAAAGGTGGTAAGCATAATTACAGCTACTTTTGGTAGCATAGATTTTATCTTTTTTACGCTTTCTACGCCATTCATTATAGGCATTCTTATATCCATTAAGATAACATCTGGATTTAATGTAATGGACTTTTCAAAGGCTATTTCACCATTTTCAGCAGTGGCAATTACTTCAATATCATCTTCTAAATCCAAAATAGTCTTAAGACCATCCCTCATAAGGGTTTGATCGTCTGCAATCAAAACTTTTATCATAAAATTTAATCCCCCTTTAATACAAATTCTATTATGAATCCTTTTTCCTTTAAATACTTTAGATTAAACTCTCCATTTACAGATTCTACTGATTCTTTCATGTTTGTAAGACCAAAACCTAGTATAATATCTTCAGAGCCTAAGCCTTTATCTTCTAAATAAAAGAAAATATTTTCATCACTATCATAAAGCTTAAATATAAACTCTTTAGCATCTCCGTGTTTAATCCCATTAGTGATGCCCTCTAAAAGACTATTGTAGATTATTTTTTCATAGGTTTTAGATATATTTCTGTCTAATGATATATCATAGTGTATTTTAACATCTGTATGAAGTTTAGTATCCTCTAGTATTAACTTTAAAGAAGGAATAAACTCGATTAAATCTTTCCCTTCTTTCATCATGGTAACTGATGATCTAATATCCTTAAGACCTTTTCTAACTTGCTCTTGTGCCAAGGTTATTTTATCGAGTCCTCCAGGTTTATCTTTAACTAAAAGCCTTTTACCAGCTTCAATTTCAACTAGTACAGTAGTAAGGGTGTGACCAACTGTATCATGTAATTCCCTTGAAATTCTATTTCGTTCTTTTAAAGCAGCCATTTCTTCTAAGGCTTCTGAGTGTTCTTTTAATTTCGAATAGGCCTTTTCAAGCTTTATATTTTTTTCTTCTACTTCATTCATTGAATTAGATAACTTAGATCTTTGAATTATTTGCTCCTTTAAAAAGTATAGTATGCTTGATAAAAAAACAAATCCTAATAAAGCTATTATGGAGGATAATGAAATATGACCTAAATTTGGGTACAAAGATGGAGTGGAGATTTTGTAGATTATAAAAGAAAGATACCCAAGTACAATAATTAAAAAGCTAAAGGTGTAGCTGTGAAAAAATATAGAATCCATGATAAGTATTATAGTATATAAAATTGATATACCAGACATATCAGTTGCAAATATTAGATAAACTACTGTTAAATCAACAAAGATTAAAAATTTACCTATATATTTTTTACTAGGGTTTGGATAAAGCACAGATAATCTTAAGCTAACAGAAATTATTAAAAGGGAAGATAAAAATCCAATTATAACTCTGTTTTCATTAGATAAGTAAAGTAACAATAAAAATATTAAGGTAAAAGAAAAGTACAATATTATCCAAATGGTTTTTTCAGTATTTTTGTCCATAAATATCATAAGACCTTTCAAAATTTGTTATTTATATAATTTTACTTATATTATATCATTAACTCATAACTATAATATAATTTTGCATATATTAATAAATATTGGTCAATAATTAAATTATGTATAAAGTTATAAAGTATATTATGTAAGTAATTTATTAAAAAAATAACTATTATAATAAGGATTTGTTAATATATTGTAGAAATATTTAATAAGATAACCAAGGAAGTTACAAAGTTGTCAACAAAACTATATATTTTCAATGTAAAAACATGTATAATAGGAAGTGAATTATAAATAATTATAATTTTTTTTGTAATCATAAGGGAACTTGTGATAGAATACTTGTTGTATATTATATTAAATTTAATTATTCACAATAAATTTTACTTTATTTCTCTTTGTTTTATCTTATAAACTGTAGATATAAGCTTATTTGAAGTTGTATCTAACAATTTAAATTTATTAGAGTCAAGTATTTTTGAGTTTTAATTTGATTTATTATAGAATATATTTAAAAAAAATAATAATTTTATTTATATCTACAATTATAGTGCGAAAGAATTAAAAGGCATTTATATAATTATTATTGAAATGTTGTAACTTAGTTATAAGTTATTAAATTTAGTTAAAGAGGTGTAATCATGGATAAAAAAAGAAGTATTTCTATGGCAGTAATAAAAAGATTGCCGAAATATCATAGATATCTTAGTGAGTTACTTAGAAACGATGTAGATAGGATATCATCAAAGGAGTTAAGCGAGAAGATAGGATTTACCGCTTCACAAATAAGACAAGATTTAAATTGTTTTGGAGATTTTGGTCAACAAGGGTATGGATACAATGTAAGAGAATTATATGCTCAAATAAGTGAAATAGTAGGATTATCAAATGAATATAAAACAGTTATAGTTGGGGCAGGTAATATAGGTCAGGCTATAGCAAACTATAATAGATTCGAAAAGTTAGGGTTTAAGTTAGAAGCTATATTTGATGCCAATCCTAAGCTTTCAGGAATAAGAATAAGAGATATAGCTATAGATGATATAGATAAATTAGAACAATATATTAAGTCAAACTCTATAAATATAGGAATAATATGTGTTCCAGCGATAAATGCTCAAAAAGTATGTAACATACTTGTTAATAACGGAGTAAAAGGTATTTGGAATTTTGCACCGGTAGATCTTGTAGTACCAGAGGATATAGTAGTAGAAAATGTTCATCTTAGTGAAAGCTTATTAACCCTTACATATCTTCTTCATGAAAAAGAAAACGAAATAATTAAATAATTCTAAATTATTTCATTTATCATTGAAATAATTTCGTATTGGGGTTATAATTATAATTGAAGTGCGAGCTTCAATTATTTTTTATGCCTATTTGTTACATAATTAACAAGGGCTTATAGAAAAGTTGAAATTGGCACATTAATTGCTACAATTTTTAATAAGTATATTAAAGAAAGCAAAAGGGAGGATTATCATGGAATTAAAAAATGTTATCCTTGAAAAAGAAGGCAATGTAGCCATAGTAACAATTAATAGACCAAAAGCATTAAATGCTTTGAATTCAGAAACATTGAAAGAATTAGATACTGTAGTTGATACCTTAGAAAATGACCAAGATATTTATGCAGTAATTATAACTGGAGCAGGAGATAAAGCGTTTATTGCAGGGGCTGATATAACAGAAATGAAGGATTTAAATACCATGGAGGGAAGAACGTTCTCTATACTTGGAAATAGGGTTTTTAGAAGAATAGAAAACCTTGAAAAGCCAGTTATAGCAGCTATACATGGCTTTGCATTAGGCGGCGGATGTGAACTTGCTATGGCTTGTGATATAAGAATAGCTACAGAGAAGGCTAAGTTTGGACAACCAGAAGTAGGGCTTGGAATAACACCAGGATTTGGTGGAACTCAAAGGCTTGCAAGACATGTTGGACTTGGCATTGCAAAAGAAATAATATTTACAGGTAGAATGGTAAAAGCAGATGAAGCTTTAAGAATTGGACTTATAAACAAAATAGTTGAAATTGAAAAATTAATGGAAGAAGCTAAATCCATGGCAAGTACCATAGCATCTAATGCACCTATAGCTGTTAAATTATCTAAGGCAGCTATTAATAGAGGTATGCAATGTGATATAGATACAGCACTTATGTATGAAGCAGAAACCTTCGGACAATGTTTTTCTACTGAAGATCAAAAAGAGGGAATGTCTGCTTTTGTAGAAAGAAGAGATAAGAACTTTAAAAATAAATAAAACCTTAATTTAATATGTACTTTTAAGGAGGTAAAATAAATGAATTTTGCATTATCAGAGGAACAACAATTAGTTAGACAAATGGCAAGACAGTTTGCAGAAGAAAAAGTAAAACCTATAGCGGGTGAAATTGATGAAACTGAAGAGTTTCCAATGGAAAACGCAAAACTTATGGGTAAATATGGACTTATGGGAATACCTTTTCCAAAAAAATATGGTGGGGCTGAAGGGGATACTTTAGCTTATATATTAGCAGTAGAAGAATTATCAAAAGCTTGTGGCACTACAGGGATAATATTATCTGCGCATGTTTCTTTATGTGAATCTTTAATATATCAATATGGTAATGAAGCACAAAGAGAAAAATATCTTCCATCCCTAATAAATGGTGAGAAGTTAGGGGCATTTGGGCTTACTGAACCTGGTGCGGGTACAGATGCAGCGGGACAACAAACCATAGCAGTTTTAGATGGAGATCATTATGTTCTAAATGGAACAAAGATATTTATAACTAATGGTGGAGTTGCAGATGTATTTGTAATATTTGCAATGACTGATAGAAGTAAGGGTACTAGAGGAATATCAGCATTTATAGTTGAAAAGGATTTCGAAGGGTTTTCTATAGGGAAACTTGAAAACAAAATGGGTATAAGAGCATCATCTACTACAGAACTTGTAATGCAAAATTGCATAGTTCCAAAGGAAAACTTAGTAGGGCAAGAAGGAAAAGGTTTTGGAATTGCAATGAAGACTCTCGATGGAGGAAGAATAGGAGTTGCAGCTCAAGCTTTAGGTATAGCAGAAGGTGCATTAGATGAAAGTGTTAAGTATATGAAGGAAAGAAAACAATTTGGGAAACCTATTAGTGCTTTCCAGGGACTACAATGGATGATTGCTGAAATGGATACTAAGATAGAAGCAGCAAGGTATCTAGTTTATAATGCTGCGTTCTTAAAAGATCAAGGACTTCCATTTTCAGTAGAAGCTGCAAGAGCAAAGTTATTTGCATCAGAAGTAGCGATGGAGGTTACAACTAAAGCAGTTCAATTATTTGGTGGATACGGTTATACAAGAGAGTACCCAGTAGAAAGAATGATGAGAGATGCTAAAATAACAGAAATATATGAAGGAACTTCAGAGGTACAAAAAATGGTTATTGCAGGAAATGCATTGAAATAGGAGGGGGCTACATACATGAATATAGTAGTTTGTTTAAAGCAGGTACCAGATACTACAGCGGTAAGAATTGATCCTAAGACAGGAACTCTTGTAAGAGAAGGTGTTCCATCTATAATAAATCCAGAAGATAAAAATGCTTTAGAAGAATCTTTGGTTTTAAAAGATAAGTATGGTGCAAAGGTAACGGTTATAAGCATGGGACCACCTCAAGCAAAAAATGCATTAAAAGAAGCATTATCCATGGGAGCAGATGAGGCTATACTTATAACAGATAGAGCTTTTGCTGGAGCGGATACATTAGCTACATCAAAGGCATTAGCAGGAGCTTTGAAAAGGATTGATTATGATATAGTATTTGCAGGAAGGCAAGCGATAGATGGAGATACAGCGCAAGTTGGACCAGAAATAGCTGAGCATTTAAATATTCCTCAAATTACTTATGTACAAGAAGTAGTGGCAGAAGGAAATGTATTAAAAGTAAATAGGGCTTTAGAAGATGGATATGAAATAATTGAAGTTAAAGCGCCAGTGTTACTTACTGCTATAAAGGAATTAAATGAACCAAGATATATGCATGCGAATTATATTTATGAAGCTAAAAATAAAGAAATTAAAATTTGGACAGCAGAGGATATAGATGTTGATAAATCCCAACTTGGACTTGCTGGATCACCTACAAAGGTTAAAAAGTCTATAACTAAAGAAGCAAAGGGACAAGGGGAGATAGTAAATAAGCCAGCAAAAGAAGCAGTTGAACATGTATTTTCAAAACTAAGAGAAAAACATTATATTTAAATCTACACTTAGGAAATTTAGGAGGGATTTATAAATGAATATAGCTGATTATAAGGGCGTTTGGGTTTTTGCAGAACAAAGAGATGGAAAGCTTCAAAAGATTTCATTAGAACTTTTAGCTAAGGGAAGAGAAATGGCTGATAAGCTAGGTGTGAAATTAACCTCTTTACTATTAGGTAACAATGTAGGTGAATTATCAAAAACTCTTATAGCTTATGGTGCAGATGAAGTTTTAGAAGTAGAAAGTGAATTATTAAAGGATTATACTACAGATGGATATACAAAAGTTATATGTGATCTTGTAGATGAATATAAACCAGAAGTATTATTTATAGGTGCTACCTTTATAGGAAGAGATCTAGGCCCAAGAGTTGCTGCGAGATTAAACACAGGTCTTACGGCAGATTGCACGGCTTTAGATATAGATGAGAAAACAAAGCACTTATTAATGACAAGACCTGCATTTGGTGGAAATCTTATGGCTACAATTGAATGTGCAGACCATAGACCACAAATGGCAACTATTAGAGCAGGGGTTTTTGCAAAGCTTATCAAAGATGAAAGTAGAGACAAAAATATAGTTAAAATAGATGCTAAGTTAACACAAGAGGATATAAGAACAAAGATTATAGATATTAAAAAGATTCATAAGGAAATAGAGGATATAACAGAAGCTAAAGTTTTAGTAGCTGGTGGTAGAGGAGTTGGAGATAAGGAAAGCTTTAATCTTCTTAAAGAACTTGCAGAAACTATGGGGGGAACAGTTGCTGCCTCTCGTGCGGCTATTGAAAAGGATTGGTTAGATAAAGATTACCAAGTTGGACAAACAGGAAAAACTGTTAGACCTAATATCTACATAGCTTGTGGTATATCAGGAGCAATTCAGCATTTGGCTGGAATGCAAGAAAGTGATATAATAATAGCTATAAATAAAGATGAAAGTGCTCCAATAATGAAACTTGCAGATTATGCTATAGTTGGAGACCTTAATAAAGTAATTCCGGAGATGATATCACAGTTTAAAACAATGCAAGAATAAGAAAAAATAAGCTTAGCTAAACTTATGTTTAGCTAAGCAAATTTCAATATAGGAGGTTTTTTATATGGAAAAGATATTTGTGCTTGGTGCAGGAACTATGGGAGCTGGTATAGTTCAAGCTTTTGCTCAAAAGGGATATGAAGTTATAGTAAGAGATATAAAGGATGAATTTGTAGAAAAGGGAATTGCGGGTATAAACAAGAATCTTAAAAAGCTTGTTACTAAAGGCATAGTAACTCAAACTGATAA
>CAYYWN010000016.1:0-7794 GCA_964474485.1 uncultured Clostridium sp.
TATAATCTTTGATATCTCTCTTATAGCATGAGATGGTACTGCAAGAATTACAAATTCTGAATCTTTTAAAGCTAATATCATATCTTCTGTTGCAAATATATTTTTAGGGAACTTCAAATCTTTTAGATATTTATGATTATTTCTATTATTAGTTATATCATCTATAACAGACTTCTTCCTATCCCAAAGGGTTATATCATTACCCTTTTTAGCTAAAAGTATACTTAAGGCACTCCCAAAACTTCCTCCACCAAGAAAGGCTATTTTACTCATATTACTCTTTCTTCTCCCTAAATTCTAACTTAATTCCAGTACCTTCAAAATTAAATCCAGCTCTTAACTGATTCATTAAATATCTTTCATAAGAAAAGTGTAATGTACTTTTATTATTTACAAAAAATACAAATGTAGGTGGTTTTACACCGGTTTGAGTAACATAATATACTTTTAATCTTTTAAGTGCAACTACAGGTGGCTCTTTCATAAGTATGGCTCTATTTACAACTTCGTTTAATAATCCAGTGGTTATTCTTCTAGAATAATTGTTATAACAATCCTTTGCCATAGCCAAAATCTTATGTGTTCTTTGTCCTGTAAGTGCTGAAATAAACAGGTATGGCGCATAACTTAAAAATGATAACTTTATAGCTATTTCTTTTTTAAATTTCTCCATAGTTTTGTCATCTTTTTCTATTAGATCCCATTTGTTAACTACTATCATTATAGCCTTATTAAGTTCGTGAGCATATCCTATAATCTTCTCATCTTGATCAGTAACACCATCTTGTGCATCTACCATAAGTATACACACATCAGATCTTTCTATAGATGTTAGTGTTCTTATAACACTATATCTTTCAATTTCTTTTTTTACTTTACTCTTTCTTCTAAGTCCTGCGGTATCTACTAATATAAATTTGCCTAATTCAGTTTCTAAATGGCTATCTATTGAATCCCTTGTAGTTCCAGGGATATCACTTACAATAACTCTATCCTCACCTAAAAGCTTATTTATTAATGATGACTTTCCTACATTTGGTTTCCCTACCATAGCTATTCTAATGTATTCGTCATCATTTTCTTCATAATCACTATCTTTAAAGTGTTCTACTACAGTATCAAGCATATCTCCAAGACCTAGCCCTTGAGTAGCTGATATAGTTATAGGATCACCTATTCCTAGATTATAAAATTCAAAAGCATTATTTTCATCTTTAAGTGAATCTACCTTATTTACTACAAGTACCACAGGCTTTTTGCTAGTTCTAAGCATATGTGCCACTTCATGATCTGCTGGTGTAAGACCTTCTTTACCATCTACTATAAATACTATTACAGTAGCGGTTTCAATAGCAATTTGTGCTTGCCTTCTCATTTGAGCAATTATAATATCATCATTTTGAGGTTCTATACCCCCTGTGTCTATCATTGTGAAGTTGTACCTTAACCACTCAGCCTCTGCGTATATTCTATCTCTTGTTACCCCTGGAGTATCTTCTACTATTGAAATCCTTTTACCTGCTAATTTATTAAACAAAGTGGATTTACCTACATTTGGTCTACCTACTATTGCAACTACTGGTTTTGCCATATTTGTTCCTCCTTACAATTACTATTTATTATATCTATCAAGTCTTCGCCTGTGTAATCACAAACTAGTACCTCTTTACCTAATTCACTTTTCATTTTATTTAATGTTACATCATCTAAAAATACTTCTTCTCCACTTCTTAGCATGTTTTTCGGTATAATTATGAACTCGCCTAATTCTTTTTCTCTTAAATTATCTATTATATCTTTTCCTGTTAATAGTCCTGCTACAGTTATAGTTTCCCCAAAAACTTTATTGATAATCTTTTCTACTTTTATATCAATTTTAGAATTACTTGCCATGATATTTTTTGATGCCATTAATATTTCTTCATAGGCAGAAACTCCTGTAACCATAGTAAAACTACCTTTGTTATCTTTATTTAACTTGTCTAAATCTTTTTTTATTGTATCTCTAAAAAATCTTATCATTCCAATACCATCTTCTAATTGTTTGAATCCACTATAAAACTTGTCTTCTGGAACTTCTATTCCTGCAGTTATATAAAATTCATCAGATAATCTTACAAAAGGTTCATGAATTTCATATTCATATATATCTTGAAGTTTTCTTACATTTTTTATTTCTTCTGTAGCTAATTCGTTATTATATAACTTTAATGGAAATAATCCTTCTCTATGCATAGTAACTCCCACTGGTACTACAGCAACATTTTCAATATAAGGATGAAGTTTATAAAGGTCTTGAATAGTATTTACTAATTCTTTTCCATTATTAACTCCAGGACAACTAACTATTTGACAGTTCATCTGTATTCCTGCTGTAGCGAGCTTTTCAAGTTTATCATATATATCTCCTGCAAACCTATTGTTAAGCATGCTTTTTCTTAAATCTCCATTAGTTGTATGTACAGATATATTAATAGGACTAATTCTATATCTTATAATTCTATCTATATCATCATCCTTCATATTAGTTAGAGTTACAAAGTTTCCTTGTAAAAAAGAAAGTCTTGAATCATCATCTTTAAAGTAAAGCGATTTACGCATCCCTTTTGGAAGTTGATCTATAAAACAAAATATGCACTTATTACTACAACTTCTAGCATCATCCATTATGGCATCTTCAAATTCTATTCCTAACTTTTCATCATAGTCCTTTTCTATCTCTAGAATCCACTGCTGTTTATCGGACTTTTCTATCTCCACCTCTACATACTCATCTGCCATCAGAAATCTATAATCTATTATATCTTTTATTTGATTTCCGTTAATACTAATTATTTTATCTCCAACCTCTATACCTAACTCTTCTGCTATACTATCTTTAAGTATCTTGCATATTTTTGTATTCATCTTCCCACTCCCATATTTATTGCTATCAACTAGTTATATTACATTAATTGGCCTTTATAGTCAATAAAATAAGAGAAGATGAAAAAGCATTTTTACATCTTCTCTTAAAATATAAATTACTTTAATCTACTCTCTTAAATATAAATCTAAATTAGTATTCCATTATACATTATACAACTTATTATAATTTTTATCTACATATTATTTTTTAGTATTTCTTAGTCGTTTAAATCTACAGTCTCACCTGTAACTAAATAGATGGTCCATTCACATATATTAGTAACATGATCTGCTATTCTTTCTAAAAATTTAAATACAAATAAAAATTGGGTAGCTTGTTTTGCATTACTTTTATCTTCTATCATATAATCTAAGAGTTCTGTAAATGCCTCTTTGTATATATCATCTATTTCATCGTCCATCCTGCATATATCGTAGGCTTTAGATACATCAGCATTTATATAAGCATCTAATGAATCTCTTATCATCTGTTGAATAATTAAAGACATCCTTGGTATATCCGCTAACTCTATTATATATTTTTCACCTTTTAATCTGACAACTATTTTTGCAATATCTACAGCATGATCAGCCATCCGTTCTAAATCTGTTACTATTTTTATAGTAGTAAATACATTTCTAAGGTCTTTAGCAAGAGGTTGTTGCATTGCTATAAGTTTTATACATTTATCTTCTATTTCTCTTTGAAGATCGTCTACTAAATCATCCTGTTTTATAACCTGAAGAGAAAGGCTTTCATCTTGTTCTTCAAGAGCCTTTATAGATAAGTGTATCTGTTTTTCTACAATACTACCCATTCTTAAGACTTCTCTGTGAAGATTTTTTAAATCTGTATCGAAAGATCTCCTTGTCATAATATCACCTCATTTTAAATTTAACCAAATCTACCTGTTATATAATCCTCTGTTCTTTTATCCCTAGGTCTATGAAATATCTCTTCTGTTTTTCCATATTCAATAACTTCTCCTGTGAGAAAAAATGCCGTATTATCTGATATTCTTCCTGCTTGTTGCATATTATGTGTAACTATAATCACTGTATATTCTTTTTTTAATGTATCCATTAACTCTTCTATCTTCAACGTAGATATTGGATCTAAAGCCGAAGTTGGTTCATCCATAAGAATTATTTCTGGCTCTACTGCTAAGGTTCTAGCTATACAAAGCCTTTGTTGTTGTCCTCCTGATAGTCCTATCGCATTCTTTTTTAATCTATCTTTTACCTCTTCCCAAAGTACAGCTTCTTTTAAGCTCTTTTCTACTATTTCATCAAGCTTTGCCTTATTTTTTATTCCATGTATTCTAGGTCCATAAGCTACATTATCATAAATTGACATAACAAATGGGTTTGGCTTTTGAAATACTATTCCTATTCTCTTTCTAAGTTCAATCACATCATAGTCATCATATATATTTTTACCTTCAAATAAAACTTGACCTTTTATCTTTACTGAATCAATTAAGTCATTCATTCTATTTATAGTTCTTAAAAATGTAGATTTACCACAACCTGAAGGTCCAATAAGGGCTGTAACTGTATTTTTGTCTACATTTAAATTTATCTTTTTTAGAGCCTGTGAATTTCCATAGTATAGATCAAGATCTTTTGTTTGAATTATACTCATTACAACTCCCCCTATATCTTTCCAGTGTAAGATTCATGTAATCTTTTTCCTAATATTCTTGCTGTAAAGTTAAATAATAACACCATTATTACTAAAACTGCTGAGGCTCCATTAGCTACTTTTGTAGCATCTGGCAGCATGCCTTCTGAATTTACCTTCCAAATATAAACTGCAAGTGTTTCAGTTGAACGTGTAATAGCAAAAGGAGATGCCTTATTTATAAGACTTATATTACTAAAGTTTAGCGGACTTGCACTCATTCCCGCTGTATAAATAAGTGCTGCTGCTTCTCCAAATATTCTTCCAGAAGCTAGTATTATTCCAGTGATAATTTGTGGCATAGCCATTGGTAAAATTACCTTCTTTATTGTTTGCCATTTAGTAGCTCCAAGGCCTAGACTAGATTCTTTTACCCCTAATGAGGCTGCCTTTATAGCATTTTCACATACTCTTGTCATAGATGACAAATTCAGTATAGTTATAGCTAAAGCTCCTGCTATAAGTGAGTATCCCCATTTTGCCATTTGCACAAAAACTACAAGTCCAAATAGTCCCACTACTATTGATGGTAAAGCAGCCATTGTTTCAATAGACAATCTTATTACATTTAAAATTTTACCTTCTTTTGCATATTCAGCAAGGTAGATGCCAGCACCTACCCCTATTGGAACAGTAAGAATTAATGTTATAATTAGCAAATAGAAGGAGTTAAATAATTGTGGACCTACGCCCCCTCCTGCTTCAGTAAACTTTGGGTCTCCAAATATAAAAGAAGGTGTAAGGGAACTTCCACCCTTTATTAATATATATGAAATAAATGCTACTAACAGTAATATTACAAATCCTGAAATTATATATAGTATTGTGGTAGCTATTTTGTCCTTAGTCTTTTCCATTATCAGATTTCACCTCTTTTTGAAATAGATCTTATTATAAGTATGAATATAAATGAAATTATTAGTAGTAATAATGCCATAGACCATAATGCATTATTCCATTCTGTTCCCATTACCGTATTCCCCATATCCATAGTTATAGCTCCTGTTAATGTAGATGAGGGTTTTAATAGCTTTGATGGAATTCTAAGCGCATTCCCTATAACCATTTGTACTGCAAGGGCTTCACCAAAAGCCCTTGCAAGTCCTAATACAACCCCTGTAGATATGCCAGTTTTTGCTGAAGGTACTACTATGCCTTTTATAGTTTGCCATCTAGTTGCTCCTAATCCATAAGAAGCTTCCATATATTCTTTAGGTACTGTTTTAATAGCATCAGAGGCTATGCTTGTTATTGTTGGGAGAATCATTATACTTAAAACTAATATTCCTGCTAGAAGACTAAATCCAAGCCCTCCCAAATAATTCTTTATAATTGGCACTAAAACACTTATACCAATCCATCCATAAACTACCGATGGTATACCAACAAATAGTTCCATTGCAGGTTGCATTATCTTCTCTCCAAGCTTTGGAGATATCATATTCATAAAGATAGCAAGCGCTATTCCTAGTGGAGTACTTATTATAACTGCTCCAAGTGACACGGCTGAGGATCCTAATATATATATTAACGCACCATACTTCTTCTCTTCCGGATCCCAAGCTTTAGAAAATAAGAATTCTGAAATAGATTGGTTGTTTTGTGTGAACAATTTTATACCTTTTGATGCAATAAAGTATATTATAGATATAGTCAAAATAATAATAAGCATACCGCAAAAGGTAGCATATGCCCTACCTAAATATTCATTTTTAATCTTATTTTTAAGACTTTTTTTCATATTATCACAACTCCGCTATTCTAATTCTTAGAATGTATAAGAATAAGGTTATTTATCTCTTGTAACCTTCATGTCACTAGTTGGGTAGTATCCAAGCTTTTCCATGGCATTTTTAGCTTCATCTGTACTAAAAAACTCTATATATGCTTTTGTTATACCAGTAGCTTCACCTTTTGTATACATGTGTTCATAAGACCATATAGGATATCTACCTGTAGTTATGTTTTCTTTTGACATTTCTACCTCTTCATACTTTAGAATTTTAATTCCTTCTAAGTTTTTTTCATTTGATAAGTAAGATGATGCTAGATATGATATAGATCCTTCTGTTTCTTTAACTGCTTTAGCTACAGCACCACTTGAATCTTCTTTTAACGCCTCACCAGTTGCTTCTTTAGCTCCATCTAAAGCATATTTTTTGAAAGTTGCTTTGGTTCCTGAAGAATCTGGTCTACTTATTATAGTTATGTTTATGTCATCCCCACCAAGTTCCTTCCAGTTAACTATTTTACCTGTAAATATATCTATAAGTTGATTTTTTGTTAAGCTGTTTAGGTTAACTTTAGAGTTAACAACAGCTGCAAATCCAACTACGCAAACTTTATTATCTATAAGTTCTTTAGCCTTATCTGACTCTAGCTTTTCTTCTGCAAAAACATCTGAATTACCAATATTAGCATTTCCTGCTGATACATCCTTAAGTCCTGTACCACTTCCGCCTCCTTGAACATTTATAGTGACATTTGGATTTTTTTCATTAAACATTTTACCAATTTGTTGTGCTAGTGGTTGAAGTGCTGTAGATCCTGTAGCTGTTATACTTCCCTCTATTTTACTGTCACCTTTATTTTCATTTTCTTTATTTTCTGATTTAGTTGAGCACCCTGCTAAAATCCCTCCAATAAGTACTATTGATAAGCCAGTTTTAATAAACTTTGATACATTTTTACTCATCTTCCTACCTCCATCTTTAATATCTAACTTATTTATTACAACTTTTATAATAATACTTGAAAGTTAATAGCGTATTATTCCAGTGTTAATTAAAATTAACATACATCTTTTGTATAAGTTCTTATATATGACAAATTAATTAATCTGTTTAAAACTATATATATATAGCATTCTCTTACTAGAAAACTTTATGCTAAATCTTATTTTTTCATTAATTTAATGATTGATTTCTATTTATTTTAAAATCGGATTTTATCTTCCCCTTCTGTTGCAATAAAAAAAGAACTCTTTTAGAGTCCTTTTTTAAAAGGTAATTTAATTATAAATTTACTGCCTTTAGAAACTTCACTTTTAACATCTATCTTTCCACCAAATCCTAGTACTATATGCTTTACTATAGCAAGCCCAAGCCCTGTGCCGCCATTAGCCCTAGACCTAGCTTTATCCACTCTATAAAATCTTTCAAAGAGTCTATATATATGTTCTTTTTGAATGCCAACTCCTGTAT
>CAYYWN010000016.1:7804-18230 GCA_964474485.1 uncultured Clostridium sp.
TTTAGAACTTATATGAACACTAGATCCCTTATCTGAATACTTTATAGCATTATCTATAAGATTTATCATCATTTGTGTAAAACGATCTTCATTGCCATATAGAATAATACCTTTTTCAAGATTTAGCGTAATATTTATACCTTTATTTAATGCTGAACTTTTCATTAAATAGTAAATATCATCAATTTTATATTCTACATTAATATCAGAACTTTTTTCATCCTTATGCTGTTCTATATCCGAAAGAGTTAATATATCTTCAATAAGCCTTGTAAGCCTTTCTGCCTCTTCATTTATTATATTTAAAAATCTATCCTTTTTCTCATCATCATCTACATATCTTAAGGTTTCCGCAAACCCCCTAATGGAAGTTAATGGAGTCTTTAATTCATGAGATACATTTGCTACAAATTGAGTCCTCATATTTTCTAGTTTTTTTAGGTCTGTTATATCTTGTACTACAGCTACAGTACCTATAAGCTTTCCATCACTTATTATATCTCCTGTTTTTATTCTTAATTCCTTTTCCGAAGGCCAAAGTATATTTATTTCTTTATACTCGTCCTTTCTTTGTTTAAATACATTTTCTAATTCGAAATCCCTTATATGCTCCATAAGGTTTTCTCCTATAATATTTTTCCCTATACCAAATATTTTTTTTGCATAGGGGTTAATTATAATAACATTATAATTTTCATCTACTGCAATAACTCCACTATCCATACTTTTAAGTATAGCTTCTAACTTATCTTGTCTATCTACAGCTTCCTTTATGGTATTCTCAAGTTTATCTTCCATATCATTAAAAGTTCTTCCAAGCTTTCCTATCTCGTCATCTGTTAATATATTTACCCTTCTATGTAAATCGCCACTTGCAACCTTCGATGTAAGGAATTGAAGTTCCTTTATAGGTTTTACTATAAAGTGACTAAACTTAGATGATAATAAAATCGAGACAGCTATTACTAAAAGCAAAGTAAAAAGATAATACTTTAAATATCTTTGTTGAACACTTTTCATGCTATCAATACTCATTGACACCCTTAGTATGGATCCATCCTCTAACATTAAAGCATCATAAACCATATTTTTATCTAGGGTATTACTATATCTCACACTACTGCCTTCACCAATCCTTATAGCATCTAAAACTTCTTTCCTTGAATTATGATTATTCATATATTCTTCATCTTTTAATGTGTCAACTATAACTTCACCTTTTTCATCAATGTAAGTTACTCTAATATGAGACTCATTAAAGCTTTCTTTTAACCATATTAGCGTTTCTTCCTTTGTTTTATTTCTTATGCTATTTGCTATTAACCTATTATCTATCTTAAGATTACTTTTCATTTGTTCTACATATTGATAATTCCATATGATAATAAATATTGAACTTATAAGTATAAGACTAAAGGTTATTATACCTAGCACAAAGAGCATAATCTTTTTCTTCATAGCTAGTCTCCTTTATAATCATCATTAAACCTATATCCAATACCCCTTATAGTCTCTATATATCTTGGGTTTTTGTCATCATCTTCTATCTTTTGTCTTAGGTGCCTTATATGAACATCTACAGTCCTTGTTTCTCCTATATATTCATATCCCCATATCTTATCTAAAAGCATCTCTCTTGTTAAAACCTTTCCTTTATTTTTAATTAAAACTTCTACAAGTTCAAATTCTTTAAGAGTTAAATCTACTTTTTTGAGGTTCTTTATAACTTCATGTTTTTCAAAGTCTATAGATATATTAGAAAAATTATATCTTACATCTAAAGGTTTTGTATTCACCCTCCTTAAAACTGCCTTAACTCTTGCAGTTAATTCCCTAACCGAAAAAGGCTTAGTTATATAATCATCTGCTCCTAATTCTAGTCCTATTATCTTATCTAACTCCTCACTTTTTGCAGTTAGCATTATTATAGGAATATGGGCTGTTAAGCCATCTTTTCTTATCTCTTTACATACATCATATCCATCCATACCTGGGAGCATTAAATCTAGTAATATAAGTTTAGGTATTTCACTTTTTGCTTTGTTTATAGCATTGTTACCATCCATAGCTATCACTACTTCATATCCGGATTTCTCTAAATTAAATTTTAGTAGCTCTATTATATGCTCTTCATCGTCTACTATTAATATCTTTTCTTTAGACATAATTAACCCTCCGTATACTTTTACTTTTTAGTAGATTTTAATCTACTATAATAAACATACTTAAAATATTAGATACTTCATTTACTTAGCTATAATATAAAAAAGAAAATAACCTACCTGAATTAACTCCTTTTTTTCTATAAGAATGTAATTTATAATCTTCCACACAATATGTACATAAATTAGTGTCAAATACATTCTCTTCTAAAACCCCAAATGAATTTAATTGGTATCTAAGACAAGCAAGTATATTTAAATTATTTCCTTCAAATATACTTTTATTATTATAAAAGTCTTCTTTTTTAAATTCTTCTTTAACTACTTCTCCTACTTCATAGCAACATACTCCATTATGTGGTCCTATATAAACTATAATATCTTCAGTTTTAGTTCCATACTCTTCTTTCATTTTTTGTAAGGTTTTAAGCAAAATCAATTTAGAAGTCCCTCTCCACCCACTGTGAACAGCTGCCATAGTTCTTGTACCTTTGTCAAAAATAAGTATAGGTGCACAATCTGCAGTAAAAACTCCAATAGCCGTATTCTTTTCTTTGCATATAATTGCATCACCTATTTCTGCACTTTTGGGATTAATTATTATAATATCACTATGCAATTGCTTTAAAAATTTAATTTCTTTTAAATTTAGAATACTTTTTAATTTATCTATGTTTGAGATTCCTTCTTTTTCATCTATTTTAAAACTTATTTCATTATAAGCCGTCGAAAAATAAAAGCTAGCCTTTCCTTTAGCTTCATAAATAAATTGAAACTTTTCATCTAATAATATATCCTTCATTAAATCCCTCCACTAATAAAAATATATACTAATTTTATATATTTTAATACTATTATTTTACCTTATTAATATATATTCAACGTTATAATATTTTAGCCAAACTCCTAGAGCTTGGCTAAAATATCATTTACTCATTATATTTTTAATTTCTTCCATGAAGGAGTTTATATCCTTAAATTGTCTATATACTGATGCAAATCTAACATAAGATATTTCATCTAATTCCTTTAACCTGTCCATGATCATCTCTCCTATATCCTCGGACTTGATTTCTGTAGTCATACTATTACTTAATTCTTTCTCTATATCACTTGCTAAATTCTCTATTTGCGACCTTGATATTGGCCTTTTTTGACAAGCCTTTATTAGTCCGTTTATTATTTTGTTTTTATCAAAGTATTCTCGTGCAAGATCTTTTTTTATAACTAATATAGGAATGTCTTCAACTTTTTCATAGGTTGTATACCTTTTACTACAAGATACACATTCACGTCTCCTCCTAATAGCTAGCTTGTCTTCTGTAGCTCTAGAATCTACAACTCTACTTTCTTCGTAAGCGCAATATGGACATTTCAAAGCATTCCCACCTTTCTTTATAATTATTGCTTTTATTTAATTATACACACTTTTCTATGTAATTTCTACATACTATGCATCTTCTCTAATTATATAATTATCAACCAATATAACGTCTACACCTATTTTAAGAATCTTTTCCCAAGGTATTTCTATAACATCTATTTTACTAAACCAAGAATTTTTTTGAACTGGTACTATTACAGATATTATTTTATAATTTTCACAATCTACCTTTACATCTTTTATATATCCAAGTTTCACCCCTGTATTGATATCTATAACTTCCATAACTCTTATATTATTTATAGAATGCATATCCATTTCCATGAAAATCCCCCCTGCTTAATTTATTTGATTGCTACTTAAAGTGTTTTTATAATATGCAAATATACCCTTTATATTTTCTCCCATAGTATATTAATATTCTAGATAAGAAATTCTATGACCTTTATAAAATTTTCTAAGGTTCATATGTAGAGAGGTCTTCTAATAAATAATCTCTATATGAACCTTAGAATCACTTTATGCATTAATATTATTTATATGTACTTTTTCATATGTTTTAATGCTGTTTTTTCTAATCTAGATACTTGAGCCTGAGATATACCTATTTCTTCCGCTACCTCCATTTGAGTTCTCCCATCAAAAAATCGTAAATTTAATATAAGTTTTTCTCTAATATTTAGTTTTTTCATGGCTTCTTTTATAGATATATCTTGTAGCCAACTATCATCAATATTTTTAGTATCTTTTATTTGATCCATTACATATATAGCATCTCCTCCGTCATGGTATATAGGTTCAAATAAAGATACTGGATCTTGTATTGCATCTAAAGCAAATACAACCTCTTCCCTTGGGATATTTAGTTCCTTTGCAATTTGAGATATAGTAGGTTCTTTATTGTTTTCATTTACTAATTTATCTCTTGCCATTAAAGCTTTATACGCTATATCCCTTAAAGATCTACTAACCCTTATAGAGTTGTTATCCCTTAGATATCTTCTTATTTCTCCTATTATCATAGGCACAGCATAGGTTGAAAATCGAACATTTTGACTTAAATCAAAGTTATCTATAGATTTCATTAGTCCTATACAGCCTACTTGGAAAAGATCATCTGCATTTTCTCCTCTATTATTAAATCTTTGGATCACGCTTAAAACTAATCTAAGATTTCCTTTAATAAAATCATCTCTTGAGCTATCATCACCATTTTGCATCTCTAATAGCATCTTTTTCATTTCCTTATCTTTTAAAACTGGTAACTTAGATGTATTAACTCCGCAAATTTCCACCTTATTGATCATCATAAAAATCAGTCCCTTCAGAGTAATTGCATTTTAATTATCCCCTGAAGAAATAAATTTTATACTAAAGACAAACTATAACATTTTATTTATTTCTTTTTTTAACCTTTTAATTATTCTTTTTTCTAATCTAGAAATATAAGATTGTGATATCCCAAGCATGTCTGCTACTTCTTTTTGGGTCTTTTCATTTTTTCCAACTAATCCAAATCTTAATTTCACTATTTCCTTTTCTCTATCATTAAGTTTTTCCATAGCTAAAAATAATAGTTCTTTATCAACTTCATCTTCTATAATGTTATATACCATATCACTTTCTGTTCCTAATATATCAGATAATAAAAGTTCATTTCCCTCCCAGTCTATATTCAAAGGCTCATAAAATGATATTTCAGCTTTTATCTTGCTATTGCGTCTTAAATACATTAATATTTCATTTTCTATACATCTAGATCCATAGGTTGCAAGCTTAATCTTTTTTTCTGGATTAAACGTATTTACAGCTTTAATTAGTCCTATAGTTCCTACAGAAATCAAATCCTCTATAGCTATCCCTGTATTTTCAAACTTTCTTGCTATATAAACAACTAATCTTAAATTTCTTTCTATCAAAACACTTCTTACAGCCTCTTCTCCCTTCATAAGTCTTAATACTAAATCCTCTTCTTCTTCTTTTGTTAAAGGTGGGGGTAATGCATCATTACCCCCTATATAATAAATTTTTTTAAAAAATAATTCAAACTTTGATATTATTCTGTTAATCCATACTTTTATGTTCACTTTGTTAACCTCCTTTATAATATGCCCCTTGATAGTAAAGCCGAGTATTCTCCACCTTTGCTTAAGGGATTATCACATACACATATAATAGCTTCTATTGGTTTAATGGATGCTTTTTCATCCTTATTATAAGATAATCTAATATATTCTGGTTTAAACCCCTGTAGTCTGCCCTTACAACCATTTATAACTTGGTATGGAATCATATATTTATCTCTTTCTTCTAGACTGATATCACCTAATGCCCCCCTTTCCACAATAATAACAGGCAGGTCAGTAACAGGCTCTCTTAATTCATTTCCAGTATCTAAAAAACCTTTAAAAGATTTCACTTTTCCCTTATAAAAAATTTCTACGCTATATATTAAATTGTCCACTATATATCTATCTTTTATAAAATTTACTATTCGATTTATAAATATATATAATACCATCATAGACATTAGTATATATTTATAAGAAAAGCCCTCTAAATAGTTATTTGATTCGATTATATTTATATTATTTATACCTATAAAAAAACATAAACCACTTAATATCATAGAATATATAATATAAATTGCAGAAGATTTTAATATAAACTCTATATCTAACTTTTTAAATGCAATAATCATAAAAAGCATAACTAACGGTATTTTTATATATATTGCATTAAAGATATTTAATTTTGGGATAAACATAACAATTATATATGATGTAGCAAAGATGGCAGATAATATTGCATTTGTAACTTTAAGCTTAATTTTTAAGGTATCTGAAGTTATACATATTAAAAATAAATTTACTATGAAATTTTCAATTAGCAGTACGTCTAAATAAACTATCAATTTTACCACTCCCTTAAGACTATTATATATCTATCTTCTTCAAAATTTTGTCACTTTATATATGTTATCTATTTATTTTAAAAATATCTTTTTACAAAAACCACTTTAAAAGTCTAATAAGTAAACCTTAAAAATATATAACAAAAAAACCTTGATGAAATTTCATCAAGGTTTTTTTGTTAAAATTATCTTCTTTGTTTTCTTAAAAATGCTGGTATCTCTAATTGACCTTCATCATAATTAATTGAAGTAGCAGCTGCTTCTTCAATTGGTGCTTTATTACTTTTTTCATCCATAACTTTTTGAGTTTCTTTTTTAGGTTTTTTAGAAACTTCTTCTTCAAATCCGGTAGCTATAACAGTAATTCGTATTTCATCTTTTAAATTTTCATCTATTACTGCACCAAATATTATATTTGCATCTGGATCTGCAGCACCCTGAACTATTTCAGCTGCTTCATTTATTTCAAGTAATCCAAGGTCTGCACCTCCAGTAACATTTAATAATACTCCTGTAGCTCCAACAATAGACGTTTCTAGAAGAGGACTTGATATAGCTTGTTTTGCTGCATCTTGAGCTCTATTTTCTCCATTTCCTTTACCAACTCCCATATGTGCAAGACCCTTATCTAACATTACCGTCCTTACATCTGCAAAGTCTAAATTAACAAGCCCTGGTATTGTAATAAGATCTGATATACCCTGTACACCTTGTCTTAAGACATCATCTGCTTTTTTAAATGCTTCCATAAGGGAAGTCTTTTTATCTACTAACGAAAGAAGTTTTTCATTAGGGATAGTTACTAGTGTATCTACACTTTCTTTTAGATTGTTTATTCCCATATCTGCATGTAACATTCTTTTTCTACCCTCGAAAGGAAAAGGTTTGGTTACTACTCCAACTGTTAGAATACCCATAGATTTTGCAATTTGTGCTACTACTGGAGCTGCTCCTGTACCAGTTCCGCCACCCATTCCTGCAGTTATAAAAACCATATCTGCCCCTTTTATAGCTTGTGATATTTCCTCTTTACTTTCTTCTGCTGCTTTTTCTCCTATTTCAGGGTTTGCTCCTGCTCCAAGACCCTTAGTTAATTTATCACCAATTTGTATCTTTTGTGTAGCATGAGATAACATCAACGCTTGTTTATCTGTATTAATAGCAATAAACTCTACATTTCTAAGCCCTTCTATTATCATCCTATTAACAGCATTATTTCCTCCGCCTCCGCATCCAACTACCTTTATTTGAGCAAATTGTTGCACATCCAAATCAAAATCTAACAAAATAACTCCTCCTTTTTAGAAAAATCCATCTAAAATCCTTTTTATTTTAGTTGCAAAGCTTTTATTATTTCTTTTTCTTGTATTTTTAAATTCTAACTCTTCTTTGTCATCTTTTTTTATTTCTTTATCATATTGAATTTTATTTGAATTATTCTTATTTAATCTTAACTCGTTATATACATTTTTAACAATACCAAATGAATTAATTGATAAAGGCTTATTTAATATTTCTTTTGCTTTTAATATATATACAGGCTTATTCATAATATTGCTAGCAATTTCCCTTATTCCATTAAATAAACTTATCCCTCCACCTAGTAATACGATATTATCTATCTTATATCCTTTCTCTTCAGTTTTTATTCTTATAAGAGATAATATTTCTTCTACCCTAGCGAGAATAATTTGTTCTACTATATTAGATTGTATTAAATCATCATCTTCCCTTTTTCCATCTTCAGAAATAGTATTTAGTTTAAAATCTCGTTTTTTTAAGTTTTCCGCAGATTTATTATTAATATTATTACAAAAAGCAACATCCTTAGTTATAATATTACCTCCTAAATAGATAGAAAAGGTATCTATTAAAATTCCTTCTTCATAATAAGCTACATCACTAACGTCAGACCCTGTATCTATTATCAACGTATTATCTTTAAAATAATTAGTCTCATTATATATATCCTTTGATGCTTCCGATTGAATAAGAAAAGCTTTTATCTTTATACTAATACTTTGAAAAACTTTAAGTCTGGGCATAATCATAGATTTCTTAATCACTACAAGCTTTGTGTTTGACTCTAATCTATGTACCTGAAGTCCAATAGGGTTTTTTATTTCTATATCATCATCAATAACATATCTATAGGGTATTATATCTATTATTTCTTCATCGGTAAGTGGTACAGCAACTTTGGAAAGGGTCAAAACCTTTTCTAGATGATATTCTTCTATTTTACCCGCTTCTTTTGGTAAGGTTATATCGCCCTTTCCTTCCAATACATTACACATTCCTGCTGGAATTCCTAAATAAACTTCTTTTATTTGGTCATCTACTAGCAACTCTAGATTGTTTATGCATTCCTTAACAGTACTTGTTACTACATTAATATCAAGGATTTCTCCATTTTCTATTCCTTGACTTTCTAAAACAACACTATCTAGTATTTTAAGTTCACCATACTCATCTATAATACCTAATGTTGCACTAACCTTAAAGGAACCAAGATCTACTCCTACTATATATTCTTTATCCATATCTCCCTAATACCTCCTTCCTCAGTAATGCCACATATATTTATATATTCAACGTTTCTTGAAAATTTCCTTTATAATGACAAAAATATTATTTATATTAACCTGTATAATTTAAAAAACTAAAAGAACCCTAGTTCTTAAAAAGCTTTGAGTTCTCTTAGTATTTGTAATATATTAATTAATTAATTTGCCTTTTCAAGTTCATGTATATTTATATTTCTTGTATGTGCTGTATGAGACCACTCTTTATTATCTTTATGAATTATACCCTGTACCGATATAGGTATCCATGTAGCAGCATATATTGGGTATATAAGATAGTATAAGAATATTTTTAAACTTAGCTTTTTTTCTAAGATCAAGATAAATGGGGTATATATAAACTGCATTGTCATTGCCAATAAGCCTGCTAGCTTAATCATAGTAAAATTAGCAGTTTTTATAGTTTGAATTGTAGTTGCTATAAGTTGCGGTGCTGCTATAAATGAATGAAATAAATTCATGATCATAGCTACACCAGCTAGTATTATAATTACTGGCTGTATTGTATAAATAGCACAATCAAGAGCCACAAAATTAAATTCCTTTATGGCCTTTTTTATAAGCTTAAAGAAATATCTACTAGATACATCTGCAAATCCTTGCATCCACCTTCTTCTTTGTGCCCAAGATTGAGCTAAGGTAAGTGGCTTTTCATCATATATTATTGCATCATGAGCCCACCCTACTTTGTGTCCATTTAAAACAAGCTTACAGGTAAATTCTAAATCTTCAGTAAGGCAAGTTGCTCCCCAACCTAATTCTTTCAATATACTTGTGTCTATACAAAATCCTGTTCCTCCAAGTTGGTTAGATAACCTTAAGTTATTTCTAGAAAGTTGGAACATTCTATTAGAAGTCCAAAAAGCTATAGAATATCCTCCTGTTATCCATGTATCATTAGGATTCTTGCTATCTAAGTAGCCTTGAATAACTTTATGTCCATCGCATAATTTATTATTCATTTCTTTAAGAAAGTTCTTGTCTACTAAATTGTCTGCATCAAAAACCACAACTGCATCATAGCTTTTATCCATTTTAAACATTTTATCGAATATCCACTCTAATGCATACCCTTTACCTTTTTTATCCTTCATATTTCTTTCGAACACATCAGCACCAGATTTCCTAGCCTTTTCTGCTGTGCTATCAGTGCAGTTATCTGCAATTACTATTATATCGTATAGTTCCTTTGGGTAATCCATCATATTTAAGCTATGTATAATATTTTGGATAACATTTTCTTCATTATATGCCGCTACAATTAAAGCAAAACTCTTTTTTGGCTCAAATTGCTTTTTACTCTTAAATCTTATTATTCCAAAAAATGAAAGGAATAATAAGTATGTTGAAATTATAAATACTAGATTTGTAAAAGTTGCGG
>CAYYWN010000017.1:0-18087 GCA_964474485.1 uncultured Clostridium sp.
CTAAAGGCTTTATTTTTTCTATTCCAGTTTTAGGTATTATATTATCTGTTTCAAATATCATAGTAGCCTCTGATCCCTTTTTACTTCTAAATACACTCATAGATGCTATATTGGTTCCCTCTTCATATATTAAAGAAGTAACCTTTGAAATTAAACCTAAAACATCAATATGTTTAACTATAAGAGTTGGATATTCACCTGTAAATTCAAGTTTTTCTTCATCCACTTCTAATATAATTATATTACCCCCACCTATAGACGACCCCATAACTGTAACTAAATTATCATCTTTAAGTTTAATTAAAAATTTAACTGTATTAGGATGAACATCTCCTAAATCTGCTTCCCTAAAATCTACCTTAATATTCTTTTCTTTTGCTATGTCTAAAGAATACCGAAGCCTTTCATCATCAGGGTCCATACCTAATATCCCAGCAACTAAAGCTCTATCCGTACCATGACCTTTATAGGTCTTAGCAAAAGATCCATGTAGCAAAAATATAACTTCTTTTATTTCAGGTCCAGATATTATTGCAGCTATTTTTGCAAGTCTTGCTGCTCCTGCTGTGTGTGAACTAGATGGACCTATCATTATTGGCCCTAGTATGTCGAAAACTCCAAATCTACTCATGTAATCACCTTATCCTCTTCATCTTTAGTTAATCATAAATATATTCTTCTAGTATTTATAAAAACAGCTTCCTCCAATAAATTCTCTTAATATGGAATTTTCTGGTACCATATCTGTATCTACTTCTTTAAAAAAGTTTAAAAAACTTATAAGTCTTAATGCTTCATAATATACAGGACTATCATCATTTATCTTTGAAAGTTCTTCTATTGCATACTTTTTAAGCACGCATAATTCATATACTAGGGTAGAATTAAACATAACGTCTGCCTCTTCTTGAAATGTAAATATATTCTTTTCTTCTCCCCTTCTTATAGATGCCCACATTGAAAGAGTATTTTCTCCACTATAACCCCTTGATAAAAAATCCCTTACAATCCTTCTTATCATTCTAACATCTGTTGTTGATATCCTATTATGATTATCAATGTTTAACTGTGTAAGGGCACTTATATATATCTTAAACTTATTATTAGAATCTATTGATTGAGTAAGTTTATCATTAAGCCCATGTATTCCTTCTACTATTAGGATTCCATTTTTGGGCATACTTACTTTATTTCCTGTCCACTTTCTTTTTCCTTCCTTAAAGTCAAAAGTTGGTACACTTATCTCTTCTCCCCTTAATAATTTATTGAGATCTTTATTAAAGAGTTCTAAATCTAACGCCTCTATAGATTCAAAATCATAATCCCCATTTTCATCTTTAGGGGTAAGTTCTCTGTCAATAAAATAATCATCTAAGGATATAGGAATAGGTATATGACCATTTACTCTAAGCTGTATTGCAAGTCTATTTGCAAAGGTAGTTTTACCTGAAGATGAGGGGCCAGCTATAAGTACTATCTTAACTTCTTTTCTTTCACTTATCATATCTGCTATATATGCTATCTTTTTTTCATGGAGAGCTTCTGCAACCCTTATAAGTTCTAGAATACTCCCACTTTTAACCTTTCATTTAAAGCTCCTACATCTCCAACTTCCAAAATATTATTCCAATGTTCCGTTTCAGTAAATATTTTTGCTAACTTCTTGTGCTCTACAAAGTCTGGTATCACTTTAGGATTTTTTGATTCTGGAAATCTTAATATAAACCCTGGATCATAATAAATTAGTTCAAATTTTTGTAGCACTCCTGTAGAATATACCATTGGTCCATAAAAATAATCATATCTACCATCTAGCTCATATAGCTTTACTTCTTCATTATTTATATGTCTAAGAAGTCTAAGCTTATCTTCCATACCATAAGACTCAAATATCTCAGTAGCCTTTTTTTTAGTAACAGAAATCTTATTTATAGGTATATCCTTATCTATTATTTCTTTCATTCTTTCTCTTATACCTATTAAATCCTTTTCACTTAATGGCTTTTCTTTATTAATCTCGCCAAATATCCCCTTACTAAGAGAATGCTCTATATCTATTTTAGCTCCCATGAATAAATCATATACTGCTTTTATCATAACAAATTGGAGGCTTCTAGCATAAGTTTTAGCTCCTATATCACTATCTAGCTTTACTATTTCAAACTTCCCACCCTTTTCTAATTGCGTATTAAGTTCATAATAATCCTTATCTATTTTAGCTAATAATGCCTCTTTTGTATAGTCTAATTTATAAGTATCAATTACCTTTTTTATAGTTGTACCGCTTTCAACTAAAGCTTCTTTTCCATCAATAAAACACAAGTTTATATCTCCCATATATTGATTCCCCTTTAGCTTATATTTAACCTTAAATTCAAGTACCATTATACTTCATAAAATTTGTTTTTGCATATAGCTTATAATTTATATTTTTTTTGACAACATATATATGAGGAGGCGCTTAAATGTTTATAGTATTTTTTAGAACAATTATATTATATGTCTTTGTTGTAATAACTATGAGACTTATGGGAAAAAGACAGATAGGTGAATTACAACCCTTTGAACTTGTTATAACAATTATGGTATCTGAACTTGCTGCTTTGCCTATGCAAAATGCAGGAATACCTATAATCCACGGAATCATACCTATCATAACACTTTTGACCTTGCAGGTAATGCTTTCGGAAATACAACTTAAAAGTGATAAATTTAGAAGCTTAATAGATGGAAGACCAAGTATACTTATAAAAAATGGTAAAGTAAACATAGATGAATTAAAAAATCAAAGATTAAGCATAAATGATCTTTTGGAAGAATTAAGAATAAAAGGTGAATTGGACATAAGTGAGATAGCCTATGCCTTAATTGAAACTGATGGTCAAATGTCCGTTATAAACAAATATCAATATGATACCGTAAAGAGAAAAGACTTAAATATAAAGGAGGAGCAAATAAGTCTACCTGTACTCTTAATTTGTAATGGTGAAATAAAGAAAGATGGCCTTGACTATTACAAAAAGGATAAAAAATGGATACAAGATATTCTAATTAAAAACAACATTAACTCAGAAAAGGAAGTTTTTATTGCATTAATGGATTCAAAAGGAGAGTTCTTTTATCAACTAATGAAAGAAAGGTGATTGCATTTTATGAAGAACATGATTATATCCTTCTCACTATTTGTGGTAATGATTTTATCTATGAGCTTTTCTATAGGCTATCTAAATAAAACCTGTAAGTCACTTCTTAATGATTGTGACAAACTTGAAGAAGATATATCTGATGAAAGGTGGAATAATATCTATGAAGATAGCGTAGACTTTCTTCATAAAGTTCAAAAAGACTCTAAGACATTATCAATTTTCATAGATCATCAAGAATTAGATAATATGTCTAATGAACTTTATAAATTTACCCAGTATACGAAGTGGGAAAATAAAGAAGAATCTTTAGCAAGCCTTCATGTAGTAAAATTCTATTTAAATCATATACAAGAACTTCAAAAAATTAATGTTCAGAACATATTTTAGCTAAATCACTTTAAAAATTATACAAATAGTTTATAATTTAAGTATAGAACTTTTTTAAAAATTGTTCTATAATGAGTATATAATCAAAAGTCCCAGTGGGACGTCTTAGGTCCCCAAGCTTATATATTTAATTAATGAAAGGTGGTATTTTTTATGGCATTAGTTACAACTAAAGAAATGTTTAAAAAAGCTTATGAAGGCAAATACGCAATAGGAGCTTTCAATATTAACAATATGGAGATAGTTCAAGGAGTAATGAGAGGTGCTAAAGCTAAAAACTCTGCTGTAATACTTCAATGTTCAACTGGAGCTATTAAGTATGCAGGTCCTGAGTATTTAAAGGCAATGGTAGAAGCTTCTGTAAAAGAAACCGGTGTAGATGTTGCACTTCACTTAGATCATGGTCCAGACTTAGATGCAGTTAAACTTGCAATAGCTAGTGGATTTACATCTGTTATGTTTGATGGTTCTCATTATGATTATGAGGAGAACGTTGCAAAAACTATAGAGGTTGTTGAATATGCACATAGCCATGGAGTTGTTGTAGAGGCTGAACTAGGTGTTCTTGCAGGCGTTGAAGATGACGTTAAGAGCGACGTTCATGTATATACTGACCCAGATCAAGCTGTAGATTTTGTAAACAGAACTGGTGTAGATTCCTTAGCTATAGCAATAGGAACAAGCCACGGAGCATTTAAATTTGCAGGAGAAGCTAAATTAAGATTTGATATACTAGAAGATATCCAAAAGAAATTACCAGGTTTCCCAATAGTGCTTCATGGTGCTTCAGCTGTAGATGCAAAAGTTGTTGCAACTTGCAATGAGTTTGGTGGAAACATAGCAGGCTCAAAGGGTATTCCTGAAGATATGTTAAGAAAAGCAACATCTATGGCTGTTTGCAAAATTAATATGGATACAGATTTAAGACTTGCAATGACTGCTGCTATAAGAAAAACTTTTGGAGAAGATCCAAAAGAGTTTGATCCAAGAAAATATTTAGGTGCTGGAAGAAGCGCAGTACAAAAAACAGTAGAAGATAAAATAGAATTTGTTTTAGGCTCTACTGACAGTATGAATAAATAATAATCAATAACTAAAATGGTGGTACTACCTTTAAGGGTGAGTACCACCATTTTTATATAATCTTTTTTATGACTTATCCTTTAACCTATATCTTACTACTTTTCTATATAATTAATTACATGTTTAATAACTATATTGATACTTCCATCACCATTTTTCTTAATCTCAAATCTATCTTTATCGTGATAAGCCTCTTCACTTAGATAAAGATCAATATCTTTATCTATTTTAAGCCTTGTTCGTTTAAGCTTTTTATCTACCCACTGTTTATCTATGGTTACTGTGTCTTCTAGACCTTGAGCTTCTATGAATTGAATAAAACTTTCCTTTGCTAAAGGCTCTTCTTTAAATAGTTCAGTAGAAAGATCTTCAACATTAATAGTTTCCTCTTCTCGTAACTTCTTTTTTACAGTAGTTCTTATTGTTTCTGCCCTACCTGCATCCTCACTTACATTATTTCTAGTCCAGGTTTCTGTTGCATTTAGTAGGTTTTTAGTCATATCCCTTTCATTATCTACAAGGCTACAGCCTAGATAATTAGAAATAAAATAGTTAGATCCATATTGCTCTTTTTCCTTAGATTTACTCTGTTTATCTAAAACCATAAGGTGAAATTCTTCATCTTGTCTTATAGGCTTAATAAAGGCACATTTTTGAATCTTTTGACCACTAGAAGGAAGTCCTGATGTTTGAGATACTATATTTATATCTATGTTATTTTCTTTAAAATCTATTTTATGCACATAGTTTTTTATATAATCCATCTTTAATATGGCAAGCATTGGACTGTACTCTGTGGATATTGATACCACTATAAGGTCACAAGATGGCACATTCCCATTAGATTTCATTAATGTGAAGAGTTGATTTGCAATGTCATGGGATATAGTTACTATATCATTTTCTCCATTTAAATATTCTTGTGCTGACTCTTTAACTATGTTTCTTCCAGAATTAAATATAGCATACTTAAGCTCTTCATCTTTTAAAAGCTTCTCCATATGTTTTAATAAAAATTTATATATTTCTTCATTTAAATCCAAAATGAAAGAATTAAGCAAGGGCTCCCCAGCATTATTGTCTAAAATATGTATTATAGCCTCATTTATGTGTATATCATTAATATATTCCATGTATTCACCAACCTAGTATATTTTATATTATGCTTTTCAAATCAATTTTAATGTAGTAATTAGTAACAATACCTAACTTGCCATTTTACCATGTACTATGATTTTTTAATAGCCCTAGGATTATACTTAAATGCTAAATTCAAAATCTTTTCATCTGGAGCAAATTTTATCATTATCATTTCTGCTCCTTTATTTAATATTGCTACAAAAATTTGCCCATTATAATTTGGAGGATATAAGTTTATTACTTTGTTTGGTTTATTAATAAAATCCTTTATATACTGACTATTATCCTTAGCTATAATTTCTACATCCTTTATATTAAAACTTATTATTCTTTTTCTTTTTTTCATTTCAAATATCTTATCTATATCTATCTCCCCATTTGTAAATATGTATTCATACTCAATAAAAAGATTTTTCTTTGCAAAAAATATTCCTACAGCAGTTAATACAAAGACTATAAATAAAAGAAATTGACCTAGTATTATAAGACTTGCTACTCCTAATATTACTAGTAAGTACATCAATACATCTGCTACTTTATAAGTAAAGTGATCTTCAGTAGTTAATAGTTGTTCATAAAAATTATCCATGCCTTATCCCCTTTTCTATCTTATATAAAAGACTCATTAACTCTTTCTATTTCCCATAAAAATATAGATATTTACAATAAAGTATTATATCATAATATGTAATACTTTTAAACAAAGGAAGGTTGATAAAAATGAAGGAACTAGAAACCAAAATATTAGATATTGATTTAGATGAAGTAAGAAATAAAATTAAAAATTTAAATCTAGAAAATGTAAAATGTGAAAATCAAGTAAATAACTTATTTGATTTCCCAAGTAAAACTCTCTTAGCTAAAAAGGGTTACGCTAGAGTGAGGTTTGTAGAGGATTTATTAAATAATAAAGTTACATATTATATGACCACAAAAAAAATGATAAGCCAAGATAAATTTAAGGTAATGGAAGAAGTTGAAATAGAAGTAAATGATGGTGAGGAAGCTATTAAATTATTTGAATCTTTAGGCCTTGAACTTGTTGGCTCTGTAAAAAAATACAGGGAAAGTTATAGATATAAAAATTCTTTAATCGAAATAGATATAAATGATGAATCTTTTTGTCCTTTTCCATATATAGAAGTTGAAACCTCTACTGAAGAAGAGTTAAAAGAAGTAGTAGAACTTTTAGGTTACACCATGGAAGATACTTCTTCAAAAACTATCTATGACATATTAAATGATAAGGGTATAACACCTAAATCCCCTTCCGGAATCTGATTTTTATCATACAGACCATTACATAGACTTCCTAAGTAAAAATCACTTGATGACATGGTATGTACCGATACACAACTTTACATTTCAATATATAATTGAACCTTATTCCATAGTACAATATCTATATATTAAATTTTTTAGGAGGGCACTATGAATAAGAATAATGATGACTTACTAACTGGAGATTTAAAATCCAATTTATTACGAATGTCTATACCTACTATGCTAGGTTTTATGCTGCAATCCGTCTATGATATAGTGGACATTATATGGATTGGTAGAATTTCTTCTTCTGCCGTAGCGGGAGTCACTCTGTTTTCTACTATATTTTGGATGGTAGATATTTTAAATGAAATTATTGGTACTAGCTCCATATCACTTATATCTCAAGGCTATGGGGCTAAGGATCAAAACAAAACTAGTCTTGCAATTGAGCAAACACTGGTTTTTAAAGCCCTCGTTGCAGTAATTGCGGCAATTATAATGTTATTAACCATAAAGCCTTTATTAAACATATTTTCTAAGGACACCGTTGTAATTCAGTCTGCTTTAAGCTATGGATATATAAGAATATTTTTCTTACCTATAATGTTTTCATCTTATACTGTAAACACAGCTTTAAGATGCCTTGGTGATGCTAAAACCCCTATGAAAATAATGTTTGTATCCTCAATATTAAACGTCATTTTAGATCCTATATTCATGTTTGAAACTATACCCGGCACCTCTATACCAGGATTTAATCTTGGAGTACTTGGTGCAGGAATTGCTACTGTAATATCCACTGTGGTTGCTTTTATTATTGGATTTTATATTTTAATCTCTGGTAAAGGGAAAATCAAAATAAAAACAAAAAATTTATTTAAATTGGATTTCGCCGTAGATAAAAAGCTTTTAACCATTGGACTTCCTTCTGGAATGGAAATGTTATTTAGACAATTTTCAGGAATGATAACAATATACTTTGTATCTGATTATGGTACTAATGCCTTAGCAGCGGTTGGTATAGGAAATAAGTTATTTAACTTTGCCTTTATGCCCCTACTTGGATTTGCCATAGGCAGCAGTTCCATAGTTGGTCAGTGCCTTGGTGCTGAAAATATAGGTAGAGCTAAGGAAACTGTTAAATATAGTACCTTAATAAATGTATCACTCATGTGTTTAATAACTTTAGTGGCATTTTTATTTCCTTCTTTTATTATGAAAGCCTTTATTAAAGACCCAGATGTCGTAGCTATTGGTATACCAATGATTAAAATTATGACCCCTGCTTTAATAGCTTCTGGAGTTTCTATGGGACTTGGATCGGTATTTTCAGGTTCAGGACACAATACTCCTTTTATGGTATCTAGCCTTATTTCAAGGTGGGGAGTACAAATCCCACTTATTGCTATAATGGTTCGAGTCCTTAATCTACCTATAAATTATATATGGTCAACTTTTTTAATCGCTAATATAGTTGAAGTTATTGTAGTGTATATCTTTTATAAAAAAGGAACCTGGGAACATAAAAGAGTCTAAACTTCTCTTGACCTATTCCTCTAAGTGTTTTATAATAGCATGTATAATTAAACAAAGGTGCAATGATTAGGAGTAGTAATAATTAGTTTAGTCTAAAGAGAGCTGTTGTTTGGTGAAAAACAGCGATAAACTTTATGAACTCGCCTAGGAGTAAGCTTGAGGAAATGCAAGCAGGGTAAATCCCTTATCTTTTTAAGAGAGGCTATTTTATTATAGCCTAATCAGAGTGGTACCGCGGAATATGCTTTCGTCTCTTTATAAGAGATGAGGGCTTTTTTTAGTTCCCAAATATATAAATCTAAAATCATATATTCAAGGAGGAATTCAAATGGCTAAATATAATATTTCAGTAGATAAAAAATGGCAAAAAAAATGGGAAGATACTAATTTATATAAGTTTGATGAGGATAGTTCAAAGGAGAAACTATATGTATTAGAAATGTTTTCTTACCCTTCAGGTAGTAAGTTACATGCTGGTCACTGGTTTAACTATGGCCCTGTAGACTCTTGGGCGAGACTTAAGAGAATGCAAGGATATAACGTATTTCAGCCCATGGGCTTTGATGCCTTTGGACTTCCAGCAGAAAACTTTGCAATAAAAACAGGTATACATCCTAAAGATTCTACAGTTAAAAACATAAAAACCATGGAAGAACAATTAAAATCTATGGGTGCTATGTTTAACTGGGATCATGAAGTTGTAACTTGTGATCCTGAATATTACAAATGGACTCAGTGGCTTTTCTTAAAACTTTTTGAAAAAGA
Organism: uncultured Clostridium sp.; assembly: GCA_964474485.1. Taxonomy (GTDB): domain Bacteria; phylum Bacillota; class Clostridia; order Clostridiales; family Clostridiaceae; genus Clostridium_L. Next base: position 9,324 of record CAYYWN010000017.1, read on the forward strand.
TTTAGCTTACAGAAAAAAGGCTCCTGTAAATTGGTGCCCTAGCTGTAATACAGTCTTAGCAAATGAGCAGGTAGTTGATGGTGTTTGTGAACGATGTGAAACAGAAGTTACAAAAAAAGACCTAACTCAATGGTTTTTGAAAATAACTGATTATGCAGATGAATTATTAGAAAAAATAGATACTCTTGATTGGCCTGAAAAAACAAAATCCATGCAAAAACATTGGATAGGTAAATCTACTGGGGCTGAAGTAACCTTTAAGGTTAAAGACTCAGATTTAAGCTTTGGAGTATTCACAACTAGAGCTGATACGCTTTTTGGAGTATCCTATGTAGTTTTAGCCCCTGAAAATCCATTAGTGAATGTCTTAACATTAGATAAATATAAAGATGAGGTTGAGTCTTATAAGCTTCAAGCTAAAAAACAATCTGAAATTGAAAGACAATCTATAACTAGAGATAAAACAGGAGTATTTAGTGGATCCTACGCAATAAATCCTATAAACGGTAAAGAGGTTCCTATTTGGATTGGTGACTATGTCCTTGCAACCTATGGTACTGGTGCCGTTATGGCTGTTCCAGCCCATGATGAAAGAGATTTTTCTTTTGCTACTAAGTATAATCTTCCTATTGAAAGAGTTATAGAAGGTAGAAAAGAATTACCTTATACTGAACATGGAACTATGATAAATAGTGGAGAGTTTAATGGTTTAACTACAAAAGAAGGTAAAGAAGCTATAGTATCTAAATTAGAATCTTTAAATCTTGGATCTTTAAAAACAAATTATAGGTTAAGAGATTGGCTTGTATCAAGACAAAGATATTGGGGTGCTCCAATTCCTATAGTACACTGTGAACATTGCGGAACTGTGGCTGTTCCGAAAGAGCAGCTTCCAGTAATATTACCTTATGATGTAGAGTTTACTCCAGATGGAAAGTCACCACTAGCTAAATCAGAAGATTTTATAAATACAACTTGTCCAAAATGTGGTGGTGCTGCTAAAAGAGAAGCTGATACCTTAGATACCTTTGTATGTTCATCTTGGTATTATTTAAGATATGCAGACTCTAATAATAGTGAAAAGGCCTTTGACATAGATAAAATAGATAAAATATTACCTGTAGATAAATATGTAGGTGGACCAGAACATGCTTGCATGCACCTTCTTTATGCTAGATTCATAACTAAGGCTTTAAGAGATATGGGCTACCTAAACTTTGATGAACCTTTTAAATCACTAACTCATCAAGGCTTAATACTAGGTCCTGATGGACATAAGATGAGTAAATCCAAAGGCAATACAATATCCCCTGATGATTATATTAGTGAATATGGATCTGATGTATTTAGAATGTATTTAATGTTTGGATTCTCATATATTGAAGGTGGTGCTTGGAGTGATGATGGTCTTAAATCTATAGCTAAATTTGTTGAAAGAATGGAAAGAGTTATCGATTCTGCAAGAGATGCTATAGAGTCTCACATAGAAGATAAATCTACTATGGATAAATCCGAAAAGGAATTAAACTACTGGAGACATTTTGCTATAAAAAATGTTACCACCGACTCAGAGATACTTCAGTTTAATACCGCTATAGCAAGAATTATGGAACTTACCACTGCTTTATCTAAATATATGAATGAAACAGAAAAAAATCTAAGTTTACTTAAAGATACATTAACAGATTTTATAAAACTTATAGCTCCATTTACACCTCATTTCGCTGAAGAACAATGGAACCTTTTATATAAAATAAAGGATTCAGACATAGACTATTCTGTATTTAATCAAGAATGGCCCAAGTTAGATAAAAAGGCATTAATAAAAGATGAAATAGAAATAGCTATACAAGTTAACGGTAAAATAAAAACTAGAATAAATATAGCTTCTGGATTAGCTGAAGATTCAATTAAAGAAGCAGCGTTAAATGACAGTGATATAAAGTCTTCTATAGAAGGAAAGTCTATAGTAAAAGTAATAGTTATAAAAGGACGACTTGTTAATATAGTTGTTAAATAATACTTTCTATAAAAAAAGGCACATAGTGTGTCTTTTTTTTATGGAATTATATAATTATCCTATCCATTAATCCTAAACTTATAAATCATTAATTTATTTAATTAGCTAATTAACTTTTCACCTTGACAGACAATAACTACTATTATAAAATATTTTATATAATATTTGTTTTATCTATGGTTATACTATTATGTATTACTATAAGTAATAGTAACCTATATTATAATTGCCTTAGACTAAAATGATTTAAGAAAAGAGGGATACACATGGGTGTTATTAAAATAAGTGACGTGGCTTATGATGAATTCAAAGGCCTACTAGACCAAAATGAACTTCCAAATTATATTATAAGGATTAACTTAGCTGGTATGGGCTGAAGTGGCCCTTCATTTAACATTGTTCTGGATGAACAAAAAGATACAGATATAGTTGAAACAGTAAAAGACATTACTTTCCTTATAGATAAAAACCTTATAGAAGATTTTGAAGGCTTTAGAATAACTTCAGCTGCTGAAAATGGTAGTGGACTAATGCTAGAACCTACAAAAGATCTAGGAGAATCTGGTGGTTGTTCAAGTTGCAGTAGTTGCGGCTAATATAACCTCCATAAAAAAACAGGTAGAAGATTTTAAAATCTTCTACCTGTTTTTTTATAATTTATACATATCTATTATCTTGCCCAATCATGCAAAAGCTCTCTCATAACATTTAAACCATAGCTAGTGTCTGAATCATAGTATCCCTTTGCTTTTAAGTATTTTACTTCTCCATAGGGCCTTTTTAAAGATAACTTTTGACTTTTACCTGTTAAAACCCAAAGTGTTCTATAGTTAATGGGCTTTATACTTAACTCTTCCTCACCAAGTCCGTCTGTAAAATATATAACAAAAGATCTTCTAAGAGCTTTTTTATTTATATATTCAAAAACTGGAGAAAAAGCAGTACCACCTTTCTTTTCTAACCTAGGTTTTAAGTCCTTTTTAGAATTTAATTTATATAATCTTCTAATTTTATCATCACATTCAATTACAGTAACTCTTATATTTCTATTTTTAACTATTCCAAATACTTCTATAAATATTTGTTCTATTTCTTTATCAGTAATACTGCCACTTATATCTATGGCAACTATTATTTCAGCTACATGATTCTTTAATGTTCCTCTTAAATCTAACCTATTTGGTTGCCTTCTATCTTTTCTAGTAATAGTCTTTCTACTTCCAGAGGGCATAGAGTTAATTATACTTTTAAGATAATCTACCCATGCAATTTCAGGAATGCTATTTAAGCTTGATAGTATTTCTTCAAGTCCCCTAGGTGACTTTCCCTTATTAGCACTTATTGCAACACCTTTAATAAGTTCTTTAGTGTCTTCCCTATTTAATCCTTGTGAAGAGTTTATAAAAAAGTCATGAACCCTTTCTAGATTTAAATCTTTTAAATTAAGATTTTTCTTTCCTGAATTATTTGAAATGTCTTTTATAGCTTCATATATTTCTTTTGCGTATACTTCTATAGTAGAGTCTTTGTTTAGTTCTACATTTAAAGCTAATGATATATTATCAATTTTTGTGGCATAGGAAGGTAGACCTTTTATAAATTGATTAACGGATATATCCATGGCTATATTCACAGGTACTTTTCCATACTTACTGTATAAATCTTTAGCTCTAATATGATGACCATACATAATATGATATATTTCATGCTTTATAAGTGCTTTCATCTCTTCGAAGCTACAATTTAAAAACTTCCAAGGATTAAAGTACATTATAAATCCTAATAGATTTATCTCTGTACTTATAGGCCACTCTATGTCAAAACTAATATCTCTTTTAGTCTTCATCATAAAAAATCCAAAAAAGCTATCTTCCCCTTGCATTAATGAAAACACAGCACCCTCTATTAACTCCTTAAATTCCCTTTTACTCTTATCCCCAAAGATTTTACTCATAACTATTTTATCTTCTTCTTTGTTTCCTGTATAAACCTTAGAAAGTTCTTTAAGGAGACTTATTCTTAATATTTCTACCGATTTATTTTCCATTTATATCATCTCCAAAGAAAACAAGAGAAAAATAATTCAATAAAATCATCATTATCTAAAAACCTTCTATAAAGGCTTTCTTCGTATTCCTCTCGTATTTCTTTCATTATTCCCATTCTTAAATCCATAGGGTATAGCTGTAGATATTTTGAAAATAGGGATAATTCCCTTTCCCCATGACTATTTTCTTTTAAATATACTAAGGAATTTTTAGCTATAATGTAAAGCCTTGAGTGACTTTCTAACCTTACTCTTTCCTTAATATTTTCTGAAATTACTTCGCTATCAAATATATCCTTAGGCTTTATAGATATGGATTTATAATTTTTTATAAAGGACATAAAATCCTGTGCTATAGCTGAGCCTACATTTCCCTTAACAACATTATAAAATATATTATCAGAATATATATTCTTAGACTGTAGATATACCTTATATGCTTTAGATATCCTCTCCCAACTCCTTGGGGTTGCTTTTATACTATCCATGGAGTCTGGTCTATGTAGGTACTCTTTGAAGGTAGAAATAAACTCTAGTACATGTTCATGTATTAGACTTTCTTTACTCATCCCCCACTTTATCCATTCATTCACATCTGAATCCATTTCTATCCACACAAATCTATTTTCCTGTGCAGGATCCATGTCTACAACTTGATATTCACTATTTTCAAAGGAATCATATTTATTTGATGGATTCATAGCTGCAATAACTTGAACATTTTCTGGGAGTACATATCCATTTATCTCTTTATTTAATATTAAGTTCATAAGTTCTTGCTGAACACTATGTTCACATCTATTTATTTCGTCTATAAACAATATGATTTTTCTATCCTTATCTTCTTTTGCAGCCCTTTCTATATCTACTAACTTGGTATGAACTGCATATACTGTCCTTTTTCTTTTTTCTATCCCCTTTTCTCTATATACGTCGTAATGTTCTACTGTAGGAAGACCACCTATTTCCCCTTCTTTTAAAAGGTTTGCATCTATAGTTACTAAATAATATTCTTTTTCTTTACTTAGTTTTTTAACCAAAGAGGTCTTCCCTATACCACTTTCTCCTATTATTAAAGGAACTGCTTCACTTTTTAATATTAAGTCTACTGTTAATAAAGCTTCTGAAAATTTCAAATAAATACTTCCCTTCCTTATACTTCTATACCTCTAGTTTATAATCAATTAAAACCTTTTTTGCCTTTTTACTACCATAATTATATATAAACTTAATCTTATCTATATCCAATATCTCTAGATTCAAAAAATCTTTAACATACTTTTCTTCTATATTATCATCTTTTAGTTTATCCATTAAAACTTCATCTATAAGATCTTCAGTAACATCTTCATATATATATTTTAAAATATTTATGTTTACTTTTAAAAACTCTTTAATTCTTTCTTCCTTATAAATATCTATATATGTAATTGCCTCTTCACTTTGTGATATAGCAATCTTTTGTGATTCAATGGTTGGTTTTTCTATATACTTAATAGCTGACCAATGATTTTTAACTGCCTCTATTTGAACCTTTTCACTAGGATCCTTTATATATCTTATTGAATCGTAGTCTTTTTTTACTGCCTCAATTTGCATTTTTAAAGAAGGTTCTTTTATAAACTGTATTGCCCATCCCTTAGAATTAATAGCTTCATTTTTAGTCTTTTCTGTAGGTTTTTTTATATATCTTAAAGAATTCCAAGAACTCTTTACTGATAAAACTTGTATTTCTTCTAAAGGTTCTTTTATATACTCTATTGAATAAGGATTAGATTTTACTGCCTCTTTTTGCACCTCTATAGATGGATTTTTTATATATTGTATAATTGAACCATTTCTTTTCACAGCTATAAGCTGTATTTCTATATCTGGATCTTCTATATTTTTAATATGGAATGGATTGTCATGAACTAACTTTAGATCTATCTCTTTTTTTGACATTATTATTCTCCTTAAACCACAGTCTCTTATTTATTAATAATGATTATCTCTTAAAAATTATATCATATGTGTTTTAATGACGCATCATTAAAAAGAGGAATTATTTAAATAATTCCCCTTTTCTTTATATTATATCTTTATTTAGTCTTTAAACTTTTCTACATCTCTTTTTATTGAAAAAAGTAAGTTGTTAAGTTCCCAGACTTCTCCTTCTTCTACAAGCTTATTTAATTGAATTTGATATCTACTAGATTCAGCTATTTTACCTATAGATACTAGGCTAAGTATGTTATTCATAATATTAGATATTATATCTGATTTAACTTCAAATAGTTTTTGTGCATCCTTTATTTCATCCTTTATTTCCAGCATTTGTTCATCAAGCTTAAATGCTGAATCGGCAGCACTTTTAAGTTTACCCTTTATTTCATAAGGTATTTCTTGCTTATATTTATAGTTTAGAGAGTGCTCTACTGTAGCCCAAAAGTTCATAGCTAAAGTTCTTATTTGAAATTCGGCTAATATATCCTTTTGCCCTTCAGCCATATTAACTGGGTATTTTATTATAATATGATAACTTCTATATCCACTTTCTTTAACATTCGCCACATAGTCCTTTTCATACATTATTTGCATATCTTTTCTTTCTCTTATAAGCTCTACAACCTTCTCTATATCATCTACAAACTGACACATTACTCTTATTCCAGCTATATCTTCTATCTCATATTGAAGCCTATCTAAAGGAATATCAAATTTACTGGCTTTTTCTAATATACTGGATATTTCTTTAACTCTTCCTGTTACAAACTCCACTGGCGAGTATTCATTTTTTCGCCTATATTCTTTTCTTATACTTCGAAATTTAACTTTTAATTCCTCCACTGCTTGTTCATATGGAGTCAGAAAGGATTTCCATTCTTTTATTGCCATAAAATCACCCTCTATTTATATCTATTATATCCATAGACATTATAACAGATAAGTAAGGTAAATATAAACAATATTTATATTGTTTAATGAATTTTTCTATCTCATATGATATAATTTAAACTATTACATACTCATTAATATAATAGAAATAAGGGGGAATATTTGTGGCCTTTTTCAAGAAAAAAAATAATCAACCTATAAATGAAATTAAATTAGAGTCTAAAGATGAATATAGTATTAAGGGGGATTCAATTCCTCAACATGATCAATCTACTAATAAAGTACATATAACAAAAGAAATTTCTATATTAAAAGATAATATGGACTATGTAGCCGCTACCTCCTCAGATATAAATTCCTCTATTAATCAAATGTCTGCTAGCAACATATCTCAAAGTAATGATTTATCCAAAGTTTCAGATATACTTAAAGACTTTAATAATGATATGGAGGAACTTGCCGTAAACGTTGTTAATGTACAGGTAAAGGTTATAGATAGTGATAAAGATGCTAACGAAGGTTTAGAAACGATAAAAACACTTGATTCTTCTTTAGGCGACCTTGAAGATGCTCTTAGAGTTTCAAACTCTACAGTTAATGACTTGGTAGGAAAACTAGAGTCTGTTAACACTATTACAGATTCCATAAGTCAAATAGCAAGTCAAACAAATCTATTGGCTCTTAATGCAGCAATAGAAGCAGCGAGAGCTGGTGACGCTGGTAAAGGGTTCTCTGTAGTAGCGGGTGAGGTAAGGAAGCTTGCAGAAAACTCAAAAATTGCTGTTCAAAATATAACTAATATACTTGAAGAAATAAAAATAGATATATTAAATACTTCTTCTGCTATGTCTAGTGGTAATAATGCGCTTTATAGTCAAAAAAACACCATAAAACAGACCAAAGACATATTTTTAACTATTAAAGGTGAACTAAATGACTCCGTAGGTGAAATAGAAAAATGTATAGTTAACCTAGTAAATTCCTCTAATAAAAAGGCTATTATAATATCCTCTATAGATGATATTTCTTCTTTATCTGAAGAAAACTCTTCTTTATCTGAAGAAATTGTAGCAACTATGCAATCACAAGATTCAACAATACAATCAATTAATGAAGGTATAGCTAATATAGAAACTTCACTTAAAGAATAATATATTTGTAAATATTATTCTCTTCAAATCACAAGATTATAAAACTAATGTTTTTATAATAAGAAAAATAGTCAGATCTTACTGACTATTTTTCTTATTTATTTATATAATTTTATTCATATAACCTTAGCCATCTTTATTATTTTATTACCAAAAACCTTTTTACTATAAATTAATCTATAATCAATCTTTTTGTAAAACTCTGCTACATACTCATCCTTTGCTAGTAATGTACATCTGGAGTATTTATTTGTTTTAGCTAAGCTTTCTGCATGCTCCATTAAAAATTTTCCTATATGAAGGCCCTTTACCTTTTCTGATACAGCTATATTCGCTATATAAAGGTCCCCTCTATCGCACTCTTTAACCGTTATAAATTTTAACTCACTTACTAGAAACTTAAATTTTTGCTTAATTCCTTTAAGTTTTTTTAGTATAGCTACACTAGTTCTTATATTAGAAGCCTCTAATTTATTGTATGGTATTAACACAAGAACTCCTGCAACCTCACCTTTATATTCAGCAACTTTGGCAAATCTACAGCTATATCTAGAATCATGGTTTTTAATAAGGTATTTTATTAATTCTAAGTTCTCTTCTTTATTATTACCTCCCCATATATCTTCTGGATTACTTTCTGTACTATAAATTAACTCCGCTATAATATCA
>CAYYWN010000018.1:0-17895 GCA_964474485.1 uncultured Clostridium sp.
GATGTACCTTTTACATAGTTAGGTCTTTTTCTGAAAGAAATAGATTTAAGATTTAAAGCACCCATATATTTGTGTACAGTTAATAGACTCAGGTTAGTTCCTTGTTTTTCTAACGAGAGTTTTATCATTCTAACTGTGGAATATTTCTTTAATTTGATTTTGTACCCATTGTTTCTTTTCATTATAAGCTGCTTTTCTACATTTTAGGTAATTGTAATATGCATTAGGGAATATCTCAAAACGTCTAAGAAGCCATCTAACACCAAATTCTACTTGATTTAACTCAATAAACTTATAAACTAATTGTCTATCTCACTTACGAAGAAGGCTGCCGCCTTTTTTAGAAAGGCATTCTCCTTTTCTAGCTCGGCTGCACGCTTTTTCAGCCTTTTATTTTCCTCGTATACACTCGGTGAAATTTTTTCTTCGGACTCCATACATTCTTCACTAAAGCCTTTAATCCAACCATTAATAGTAGATTTCGCAATGTTATATTCTTTTGAGATGCTTGATAGAGTTCTACCTTCCTCTAAACTTAGTCTAGCTATTGATTCTTTAAATGCTCTATCATATTTCTTATTTGCCATTTGTAACACCACTCTCCTAATTTTATTATACTAAATTTTCAGATGCTAGTGTTACAACTTTAGTATATCACGTCAGAGGAACATTATTTTCATTTGTGGATGGATTATTAAGTAATCTTTCAATTCCTTCTACTATATCATCTACATAGGTAAAATCTCTATATAAGTCATGGCCAAAGTCCCCATTATTAAATATCTTAATAGGTTCTCCTTTAAAGTACTTATCAGTAAATCCAAAGTATGCCATGTCTGGTCTTCCCATAGGTCCATAGACTGTAAAAAATCTTAATCCTGTAGCGGGTATATTGTAAAGATGACTGTAGGTATGAGCCATTAATTCATTTGACTTTTTAGTGGCTGCATATAATGATACTGGATTGTCTACGAAATCAGTTTCTTCAAAGGGTACCTTTTTATTAGAACCGTATACTGAACTTGAAGATGCATAAACAAGATGATCTACTGGATTATATCTACAAGCTTCTAAAATATTAAAGAAGCCTATTATATTACTTTGCAACCTTTTTCTAAAAAGTTTTTTAGATTAATATTCTCTACCTTAAGGATGTTAGAGGGGGCGAAGTGCCCCTCTAGCACCCTATTAGTCTCCTTGGTATTCTTAATATTGTTCTATATTGTTCTATATTGTTCTATATTGTCAAGGTTATCACACTTTTTTCTATTAGCTTTAGTTTTGATATACTTTTTACCATTTACCTCTTCTACATTTACCACCTCTCCTGCCTTCCACACTTGAGACTCTTTATAGAGAGTAAAGACACTTTTTTCACTTTTGTCTATATCATTTATAACATTTTGTCTTGTTTTCTCTGATTCTTTCTCCGGTCCAGTTGCTTTATTGTATGATATACAGATTTTAACGTTTTCTATTATATCATTCTCTTGATGAACTGCGTAAATATAATAATCAGCAATAATATTTCACCGCCTAATATTTAAGTAGATTTTATTATAACTATTCCTTTAGTTAAGGAATAGTTATAATCGTTTCTGTATCTAATATATTATATTTTTAAAAAGGTAGGTCCGTATTCAATTAGTCACAAATAAAACAAATTATAAATCTTATTTTATTAATCACGTCTTACTAAATTCATTTTTAATATAAAGTTTCCAACTGCTCGCCTTTTAATTTTAACTTAGTAATTATAAGATATACATACCCTCTATTTTCTCCTTGCTTTAAATCATTTGTATAAATAGTATTACTGTACATGCGTTTTAATTTATGTAATGCATATGTTAGCATTTTTTATAGTCTGTTTTCCAACTTTTAATTATCTAAACCCATATTTATCATCACAAAATTACACTCATATGAGAATAACAAAAAAGCATTTCATTAAGTTTTACCCTAATGAAATGCTTTTACTTGGTAACTTTTTTTGCCGGTAAGTAGGCTAGGGAATCACTTCCCTATCCCCTCTTAGAACCATACGTTCAAATGTCCCGCATACGGCTCCCAATATTATAATTTACAAAATATATGTAATCTCTGTTTTAATTTCTTCATTAACATAAGAATTTCTGTGTTCTAGAAACTTCATCATCCACTTATGGTCAATATTATCTAAGAGTCCTTTTATATCAGCATCTACCACATAATTACACTCCCACTACTCACTACCTTTTGGATACCTTTGTTTATTAAACATTGTTCTCCATACTCTATTTCAGAGGGTAGTGAGTCCTCAAAAGTTAACGTACTATATTAATGTGTACCATGCTACACCTTCGAAGCACAGGAAAGCATATATATTCTATCAATATAGAATACCTATGTTCTGACTTCTAATCTCAGAAAATCAGCGTCCTTTCCATTTTACCAAGCATTTCGTGGCTAATAGTTTCAGCATTCGCTTGTGGCCTAGTACCTTATTTGCCTACACTTAACTTGTTACATTACCATAACAAGCCCAAGACTAACTAATGACTGGTTGCTAACCTTTATCATGCAGGGGTCACACCTGCTATATATTAATAAGGAAAGCTACGCTTTCATTATCTTTTACGCCCTTGCTTGGCGTACTCTGAGGTACTTAAATAGAACAAAGTAACCCACTTGTTTTCCACCTTGTCTCTATTTTGAATAGATACCTCCTTTTTTTGAAATATAGATGTTTTTTACTCCTTAAGCTTAAAAATACTTTTATCAATAAACTTTTCTGTATTTTCTTTTATATTTTCATTAGGCCAATTCCACCATTCTAATTTATTCAGCAGATTTATTTCTTTTTCGCAAAAACGATATTTAATTATTTTTGCGGGAACTCCCACAACAATTGCATAATCAGGTACATCATTCGTTACTACAGCTCCTGCACCAATTATAGCACCATTCCCAATTTTAACTGAAGGTAGTATAATTACTCCTGTACCAATCCAGACATCATTACCAATTATCACTTTTTGGTTTTTTTCATCATCAATTAAATCTAATCGATCTTTATATATAAATCCTCTTGACTGATAATAAATAAAAGGATGTGTTGTTACATACTTTGTTGGATGATTCATACCTGTTATGGTTACATTTTTTGCGATAGAACAAAATGAACCTACTTTTTCCAAATTAACGCCTTCATAGAAAAATTGCTGATATCCATAGGTAAATTTCCCTACTGAAAACCCATATCTTTTATAAAGAATACTTTGTGATTTATTTTTCTTCATAAGATCCTTTATTCTATAGTAAAGTCTAAAAATATGTCTTTTTACATAGCTAGTCACTAGGAACACTCCTTTAAATAAAACGTTTCATTAAATAGAATAGTATTGATAAACTACTTTCTACAAAGCTTCAAAATTCAGTTTCAGATTACTATTCAAAATAATACATTATCTGTTAATGAATTAATAAGAATTATAATCATTATTCTTTAATCATATTTCTTAGTAGAATCGTATCTTCACATATATCTACTATAGCTTCTTTTCCAATAATACTATTGATTTCTGAAGGCGAAATACCAGTTCCAGGTCTTTTAAAAGTAAGCATTTCTTTTGTTATAGTATCACCTTTTTTAATATGATAAGTAGACACTAAAGATCTTCTAGCATTTTGTCTTGATGTTATTTCTGTATCAAGGCATCTAATCTCATAAGATCCCCTTGTTTTATTAATAAAATCTATACCTTTTATAATTTTTCTTATATCTTCTGGATCCATTGAATGATAGTGATCATTTCCAGGTAATGTTTTATCTAATGTAAAATGTTTTTCCACTACTAATGCGCCTAAATTATAAGCTGTTTTAATTACATCAGCGTCTTTATCAGGTTTAGTGTGATCTGAATATCCAATAATTACATCTTTATATTTGTCTTTTAGAGTAATAATTCTATTGAGGTTTGCATGTTCAAAATGCGTAGGATACTCAAGAACGCAATGTAGCAAAACTATTGTATTACTATTATTTTCCCTAATTACCCTAATCGATCTTTCAATTTCATCCTCATTTGATGCACCAACAGAAAGCAAAATAGGTTTCCCCTTTTTTGCTTGATATTCTACAAATGGTATATTATTTAAATCTGAAGATGAAATTTTATAGACATTCATTAAATCATACAAATAGTCTGCTGATTCTATATCAAATGCTGTCGATAAAAACTCCACCCCCAAATCATTACAATACCCGGATAGCTCTTTATACTCCTTATAAGAGAAGCTGTCAAACTTTTTAAAGAGTTCAAACTGTGAAGTTGTAGATTCTTCAGTTGTATCCCAATATGATGGAGATTCTTTTGCCGCCAAAGTATCTGCTTTATAGGTTTGAAATTTAACTGCATGCACACCAGCATCTTTAGCTTCTTTAATCATTAATTTTGCTGCCTCCATAGGTGAAATACTATTTTTTTTCGCTATATCATAGTAATTAACTCCTATTTCTGCGATTAATACAAAATTCCCAGCAATTGCCCTCTCCATAATTATACTTTTCATTCTATCCCTCCGTTATATATTCTTATCCAACATTATATTAATAACTCTTTGAATTCCCTTTTTTAAATCCTTTTTCAACATTTGACCCTTCATTTGTCTTCTTATTTGCGGACTGTTTATTAACCAAAGTAAAGTTTCTTTGATAGTCTGATCTTCAGCGTCACTCCCTAATCCTAAGTTTATAAAACCGTTTTGAAGATATCCAAATTCATGATGTTGTTCCCGCTCATTTTGAGCTAATAATATCGTAGGAACTGCCATAGATGCTAATTCGAGCACGGTTCTACCTTGAGAAGATATTGCTATATCAGCTTTTCTCATATATTCTGTCATAAGTTTTACATCTCTTACAATCTCAATATTTGAATCTAATTTATCATCTACTTCAACTAATTCTTCTGAATTCTTATAGCCCATACCTAGGATAAATGTATAATGAATTTTATCATTATTAGGATTTGATTTCACTATTTCAAATAACCTACGCGTGAGATTACATGGATCAGTTCCTCCAAATATTATCAAAACCTCTTCTACATCTTTTTTAAACTCAGCAGGTTTTGTCAATAAAAATTCATCTCTTATACAGTAATAATCACTTCCCCAATAATGATTTTTATAATCATTTCGTTTATCGTATAAATCATTTATTACAGCATCTGCATAAGCCGCTCCACTTCCAAGATCCTCTAGATTAACAACTCTTACTCCTAGGCTCTTGCAATACTTAATATATTCCTTATCCGTATCAAGAATATCATTTATAACGATATCACATTTATATCTTTTAGCTAATTCACCAATTTCATAATTATCTTCAATTACATTGTAAGGAAAGTGGCTGACATGAATTTTTTTAATTCCTGGATCCGATTGACTAGATATAACAAATCTTATATCATGTTCAATCAAGTTGTATGCTAAAAGTAAGCATCTATAAATATGACCTAATCCTATTTCTGAATATCCATCAGTTCTAATTAAAATACTTTTCTTTGAAAGTTCTTTATCAGCAATCCACCAGTCTTGAGGACTATCAATATCAATAGACTCATTCTCTGGGACTTTATATATTGATACATTAGGCCCAAATCTACCACCTTTTTTTATAAATTCTCTTTTTGAAATGAAGAATGCTCCAGTTTCAAGCAAATTTTTAGGAAGGTATTGTCTGTTAAGTCTTTCTTTATAAAGAGGTATGATTTTCCCTTCTACTTCAGTCCAAGATAAATGAGGTCGATTAATTCCACTTATTACTGTATCAAAATTATTTTCAATAGTATATCTTATAGCATTATCTAACGTAACTGTCTTTAATAAAGGTGACGTAGGCTGCATCGTAATAACAAGGTCATAAGCTTTTTTTTCTTTCTCTTCCACCTTACATAAAGCATTATAGATTACTGGGTCTAAAGTAATATTATCTGTCGCTAATTCTTCAGATCTCCTTATTACCTTAGCTCCGTATGATAATGCAACTCTTTCAATCTCATCATCATCAGTTGACACAACAACATCTAAATTAAATATGCTATCCAACGCATTAGTTATACTATATCCAATTAGTGGCTTTCCGCATATTAATCTAACATTTTTTCTGGGTATACCCTTAGAGCCACCGCGGGCAGGTATTACAACTAATATTTTCAAACTTTAGACCTCCTATATGTGTATCATGTATTTTATGAATTGCTCCATAACTTTATAATACCAATCAATGTATTTAATCATAAAATATAAATATAATATCATAATTGTTGCATCCGCTAAGATATAACAACTACTATCCCAAACATAATGTTTAATAGAATACTAACTATTGCATTAAATAAAGTATCTACTAAAATTATAATTGTTTTTTGATAAAGTAATTTCATATTAACTTCTAAAATATACATATAAGTAAAATAGGCTTGAAAAGCATAAAGTAAAAACTGTACTTAAGCCTATAATAAAAATATAATTATATATTGTTAAAATATCATGCTTTTAAAAAATATTATATTAGAAACAAAATCATTATAATCATCTTTAAAATCATATTTTCTTTTGACGATACTTGTATTTGGGTTGAGACCTTTAATTATAGTAAATATACTAACCTAGTTTTCATATAATAAAACTATACCATAATCTGAAGGTATAAGTAGCATTTTTAAAATTAGTATAGCTAGAAAAACTATTACTTTTAGAAAAAACTCTATTATAGTATAAGAACTACCTGCTTTTATCACTTAGTTATTTAGTAAATATTTTATCTCCATATTATTATCCTCACTGTCTATAAATTTGAGAAATTATTTTAAAGTTTAATCATATAAAAACAAAAACCTATAAGTAGAAATATGATTTATTAAAAATTTGTTTGTTATTAAAACTTCTTAAATCATTTATTGAGAATTTTAATGGAAGTAATTTTACATGGTTATTATCAATTAGGTATTCCATATATTGATATCCTTCAATAGCAATTAAGTAGGTTTTATTTTCATACATTAAAGATTCATAAATTGCAGTTGAATAAACGCCTATTGAATAATCACATAAATTAAATAACTCATAAATTGATCTGTCATTTGATATCACCTCAACCCTTCCTTCATGAGCACACTCTTCTAATTCATGATACTTATTCTTCCAGTTATTATATTCACTAGGATGCAACTTATAGTAACACTTTACATAATTCTTATTAGCAAATTCAGCAGCTACTTTTGACAATTGATCTCCTATGGATCCTTGTGAAATAAACAACACCTTTTCTGATTTCTTAACTTGTATATTCATACTTTCATTTTTATTCATAAAATTAAAAGACCTCACTACTTGTTTGCCATTACATGGAAAAGCAACGCTTTCACGCCAGTATTCACCAAATAATATTATTTCATCAGGAAAGTAAGGTATTGAGGTTTTAAACGGAAAGTAATACCCCATATGATAAGAACTTATAACTCCATGTTGAACTTCAACTACAGGGATTAATCTCTCTTGAGCTGAAGCAATTAATTCTTCCTTTCCATAGGAAGCGACTAAAAAAATCTTTTGTGGTTTTACTATATCTAAAATTTTATCAAAATATTTTTTTTCGAAATTGAATCTGAAAATTCTTTTTCTAGCTAATCCAATCAAATCTATATCAATATCAAATACTCTTTCTAGTTCTTTCTGAATATCTAGTAATATTTGAGTTGTTTCACCTAAATGAATTTGAGAGGAATAAAACTTATATAAACACTCTCTGGTTATATGACCAAATCTTTCAAAAAAAATCATATTTTCATAATTGGCATTGTAATGTCTCCCATAATGATCTGGTCTATCAATTACAAATGCCTTTTTCTGATTTTCCCTTAAAGAGCTAATAATATCATTCAAATAAATATCAATATACCCATTTTTAAATTTCTGTTTTCTTCCATGAGTTAATATTAATACATCGCTTTTTTTCATTTTTTTTCTTCTAAATATATTTAATAAACTATATTTGAATAGTAGCATTAGTCTTTTAAATTTATCTATATTATTAATGGGATGGCCATCTTTTAAAATATTTAACTCTTTAACAATATAATCAAACAATTCAAAGCGAATCAACTTCCAAATATACACATTTTGGTTTTTTAAATTATATACTTTATATTTTTTTTCAATCTCAATAAATCTATCCCTGATTTCTTTAAATGTGAATTTACTATTCATTTCTTCACCTTTTTCATTTAATTCTACTCAAATTGATTTCAAACTACTTAATCATTAGCTTTGACTGTTGAAAGTTTTGTCATGATTTTAAATACTATTTTTTAATTTCTCAGATTTATTCTTAGATTTATTCTGACATGCAAAATAAAATATCAAAAATGCATTAACACACCCTGCAGTTAATAAAACATAGTCATCTGTTGTAGCATAAATATTTAAGGCTAATAGATATGCAAACCCAACTTTATCTTCACTCTTAATTACATAGTCATAAGCCTTGTTTAATAATATGAGATAAATCATTAAACCTATAATCCCCGTGCTAATTAATATCGTAATCCATTGGTTATGAGGATGCGAGAATCCAAGCTGTACTATATCATTATATGTACGTATAAAAAATGATCCTAAAAATTTTTTACCAAAAGATTGTTCAGAAAAATAATTTATATATACATTCCAAATCAAATTACGTCGTCCAGTAAGTAAGTCAAAGTTAATGTTCCATTTAGCTGTATATTCTACTATAAACGATAAAATCCACCCAGAAAAAAACGTTGCAATTAATATTAGATTTACAATTAACTTTGTTATTTTATAGTTTTTTCCCTTAAAGAAAAATAGCTTAGTAATAAAAACAGCCACTAAAAGTCCTAATAGAGTACTTAACTTTCCTAATGTAAAAATAATATATAAACTTGTTAATATTGTAGTTAATTTTAATAAAGCACCTATAATTCCACTTTTATTAATCTTAAAAACTAGAATTATAGCTAGCAATGCGGTCAGTGCTGCAATACTAAAATGAATATCTTCAAAATAATTAATTTGTATTGAGATATTTCCAATCATCTTATATCTTGTTCTAGAAGTAGGGGAAAATAATAAAACTATAGTATTTATATAATTCATTAAAACAATAGCTATTGAGTACTTTTCGTATATATTTTTATCAAATCTTGCTACTAAACTAAAAGCAAATACTATAATTGAATACAACGTCATAGTAAAAAAGTCAAACGTATTCCAATAAAGCACTCCTGCAAGAATATGAAATATAATAAACACCCATATAAACTTGTCAATCTTAAAGCCCTTTAAAGATTTGATAAAATAATATACTAAAAAAATTCCTAAAGAGGATAATGAAATTGGATGATATACATTAAAATATGTAATACTAATTAATGTTCCTAAAAAGTAATACATTGGAACAAAATAATTAATTAAGCTGGAAAATGTTCTATTTTTGATCGTTATAATCTCCTCCCTAATTTAAAATATATATTTTTTTGAGGTGTTTATGACTTATGTAATCATAAAATGCAACTTATTACTTTGTAATTTCTTTATAAATTTTCAAGTGTTGTTACAACTTCCAATAGCTATAGCCTCTATCCTCAGTTGCACTCCTGTCAAAAATACTCTTCACATCAATAATAACCTTCTCACTATTATCAAAGTCACCAAACAATCCATCTATCTGTTTCCAGTTCATATTATTAAATTCATCATGAGCTACTGCAAATACCAGACAATCAGCCTCCTTCACATCTTCAAGGTCAACTAAATCTACATTATATTCATGCTTAGCTTCATCTTTATTAGCTTGTGGATCAACCACTATCGGCTCTATTCCATACTCATTTAATGTCTTTATAATATCAGAAACTTTAGAGTTTCTTGTATCTGGGCAATTCTCTTTAAATGTAATTCCAAGTATAACCACGTTAGCTTGCTTCACAACCTTATTTGCAAGAATCAGTTTTTTAATAATTGCATCTGCAACAAATTCACCCATACCATCATTAATCTTTCTTCCTGAAAGTATTATCTGGCTGTGATACCCTAACTTCTCAGCCTCATAAACAAAGTAATAAGGATCTACACCTATACAGTGTCCCCCGACAAGTCCTGGATAGAATTTAAGTGCATTCCATTTTGTATTCATAGCTTCAACAACATCATTAGTGTCAATATCCATACGATCAAATACCATTGAAAGTTCATTCATAAAAGCTATATTAATATCACGTTGGCTATTCTCTGCAACCTTAGCTGCTTCAGCCACTTTAATGGAACTAGCTTTATGTACACCTGCTTCAATTACTAATTCATATACTCTCGCAATTTCTTCTAAACTTTCACAATCCATGCCCGAAACAATTTTTGTGATTTTTTTAAGTGTATGTATTTTATCTCCTGGATTAATACGTTCTGGAGAATATCCAATTTTAAAATCTACCCCACATTTTAATCCTGATTCCTTCTCCAGTATTGGAATACATATATCTTCTGTAACACCTGGATAAACTGTAGACTCATATACAACAATTGATCCCTTAGTCAGATTACGTCCAACAATAGTACTAGCACCTTCTACTGGAGAAAGATCTGGGGTTTTATCTGAATTTATAGGGGTAGGGACTGCTACAATATGAAACTTTGCTGACCTAATTTTTGTTTCATCAAAAGTAAAATCTACTGTAGTTTTCTTAATCACTTCATTGCCAACCTCATTTGTTGGATCAATACCAGATTTATATAATTCAATTTTATTTTGGTTCAAATCAAATCCAATAACTTCTACCTTCTTAGCAAATTCAACTGCTATAGGCATACCTACATAACCTAATCCGATAACCGAAATTTTCTCTTGTTTATTTACTATTTTTTCGTATAGACTCATAATTTCATTATTCCTTCCTTTTTGTAAAGTATCATTATATCTCTTTATCTCTTTTTATTCCACTAACTAATCCCATAAGTGAGCCAAATCCATATGATATATGGAATATAGGGAATAGGATTAATAATAGAGGTATGTACTTCTTTTCCGTGGATGCTTTAACAGAAAATATTAAATTTAACAGTAAATACAACCCAATCTCTACCAAAAACAATAAGCCAAAAACTGGTGCCATCATAGTTAATATTGGCATTATTATTAATGATAATAAAAATACAAATGGTATAAAGTGTCTTATTCCCATAGCACCAGGATATAATGCCATAGTAATTACATTCCATTTCCCATTCTTCATAGCCATATTTATGATACCTTTAATGCTATCTCTACAGTAATAAGCAAGATTTATATCTTCGGCCATATATATTTTTCCACCATTCTTGCGTATACGATAATTCATTTCATTATCTTGATTTCGAGTTAATCTTTCATCATATAAGCCGTATTTTTCAAACACTTCTCTATGAAAAGCACCAAAAGGCACAGTATCTACATACCCACTTTGTCCATTTGTCCTAAACTGTGAATTACCTACACCAAATTTTGAAGATAACATAAGAGCAATAGCATTTCCTGTAAATCCTTTGCTTTTGGTCTCAACTGCACCTCCCACATTATCAGCCTCTGTTGTGTCAAGATAATAAGCACATTTTGATATGTAATCATCTGCATATTCACTGTGAGCATCTAATCGAATAATATATTTTCCAAGTGAAGCCTTAATACCAATATTCATAGCATATGGTACGGTTCTATTTGGATTACTATATAACCTTATCAAATTTGGAAGTCTTACCCTAAATCCCTCTATGATTTCTTTTGTCCTATCGCTAGAACAACCATCTACAAATATCCATTCCATTTTTTCCTTTGTGTAATCTTGTTGTAATAATGATAGGATACAGTTCTCAATATATTTCTCCTCGTTATATATAGGCATAACTACTGATACAACTATGCTTCCATTTACAACTTTACTTTCTACACTATCCATCACATATTTACCTCACTCTTATTTTTTTAGCTACATCAATAGTATCCTCTATCCTATCCCTCTTAACTACAGCAAAAAACGTCCTAACCATAGTCTTTAATTCCCCCAAGAAACTAAACTCTTCAATACTTCTCAAGTTATATTTCATCTTTTCAGGTAATACAACATTTACATATGTCTCATCAGCATACTTCGCTACCGTAAGTATTTTTTCTTCATCCTTATACTTAATACTAGCTTCTGAAGTAACTCCAGCTGGCAATAACAGGGTAGCTATCATTTCATCTGTATATCCCTCAACATATTTAACCACTTCTGGCCTTGTTCCAACAAAACTCATATCACCTGCAATAATGTTAAAAAGCTGTGGAAATTCATCTAACCTATACTTCCTTAAAACCCTTCCAACCCTTGTAACTCTATTATCATTTTTAGTGGTAACTTGTGTACCGAGTTCTTCAGAATTGTTCACCATTGTTCGAAACTTAAATATACTGAACTGTTTACCATATTGAGTCACTCTAACTTGACGAAACATAACAGGTCCTTTTGAATCTATCTTGACTGCAATACTTATAATAATAAATATAGGAGAAAGAATTGTAAAAGTAAGAACAGCCACCAATATGTCAAATATACGTTTAATAAACAAACTGAATCGTCTTTTATATAAAATATCATAGTATTTCCTTACACTATGATTCTTTATATTACTAGGCAAGTCTTCCCACCTTCTTAATACCACTTAATATTCCTCCCATTACTTTTGATATATTAAATACGATAACTATTTATGAAGCTCATTCATTATTTCTCTTAAATTATCTACCACATACTCAACTTCCCCATCACTAAGTAACGTATGAAGCGGTAATGTGATCTCATTTGTATACATATCAAATGCATTAGGATAATCTTTTATATTAAACCCTAAATTCTTATAGGCAGTATGCATAGGTATCGGTTTATAATGTACATTTGTTGCAATACCCTTTTCTGCCATTCTTTGTATAACCATATTTCTATAACCTTCATCTTTATCATTTAATCTAACTAGATATAAGTGCCCACTAGAAGACGAATCACCAGTAAAATGTTTCAAGCTTGTAGCACCACTATTTCCTAGAGCTTTATCATACATTTCGATAATTTGCTTTCTTCTTTCTAATATTTTAGAATATCTTTTAAGTTGAACTAATCCTAAGGATGCCATTATATCCGTCATATTACACTTGTATGCAGGATAAACAATGTCATATTCCCATGATCCAGGTTTTGTTTTAGAAAGTGCATCCTTTGATTGACCATGCAAGGATAGCAACATAAATTCCTTATAGATTTCTTCATTATTAGCACCAGGTATATCTCTCCAAGTAACTGCTCCCCCCTCAGCGGTGGTTAGGTTTTTTACTGCATGGAATGAAAAAGAAGTAAAGTCTGCAACTTCTCCACTTTTTCTCCCCTTATATGTAGCACCAAAGGAATGGGCAGCATCTGCCAAAACTACGACTCTACCTATAGCTTTTTGCATTTCATTTGATGGGGTAAATAACCCTTGTTTTCTATTAATTGTTTCAAATATCTTATCATAATCACACATAACGCCTGCAATATCCACAGGTATAATCGCCTTTGTTTTATCTGTTATTGCATGTTCTAATTTTTCATAATCCATTTGAAATGAGTCTTTCTCTGTATCAATAAGGACAATCTTTGCTCCCACATGATGTATAACACTTGCTGAAGCTGTATATGTATATGCAGATGTAATTACCTCATCACCTTCCCCAACACCTAAAAATCTAAGGGTCATCTCCATTGCTGATGTGGCTGAGTTAAAGCATACTGCTTTAGATGTATTTGTATACTTACCTATCTCTTCTTCAAATAATTTTGTTTTAGGCCCAGTTGTTATCCATCCTGACCTTAAAGTGTCTACTACCTCATCTATTTCTTCTTGTGTAATATCTGGTGGTGAAAACGAAATTTTCATAACCTGCATTCCTCATTTCATAATATATCTACTATTTTAAACACTAGCCGCCACTTCCTTCTCTACCATTCCTTCTTCATGCTTTATATGATCCTTATACTCCCCATGCTGATTTTGTCCCTTTGGCTCCTTTGAAGTGGCTTCCCTATAAGTTGGCACTATTTGTTTTATGCTATTTTTTATATCTTCTTCATTATTATTATCTATAATAAATCTTAGCGAGTTAAGATTTCTCTTTAACTCTTCTATGTCTGTGTATGTTGGTCTTCCTATAAATATTTTATCATGGCGTGTTTCCTCTAGACCTTCTTCTGACATTAGTAGCTCTTCATATAGCTTTTCACCGGGCCTTAGACCTGTTACTTTTATTTCGATATCTTCATTAGGCACAAGTCCTGATAGTTTTATAAGGTCTGTGGCTAAATCGTATATTTTAATAGGGCTTCCCATATCTAATACAAAGATTTCTCCACCCTTTGCATAAGCTCCTGCTTGAATTACCAGCTGCGCAGCCTCTGGTATTAGCATAAAGAATCTTGTTATATCTTTATGAGTTAATGTGACTGGTCCACCTTTAGCTATTTGGTTTTTAAATAGTGGTATTACTGAACCATTACTACCTAGTACATTTCCAAATCTTACTGCTACAAATTCTGTTTTACTTACCTTATCCATAGCTTGTACTATCATCTCACAAATTCTTTTCGATGCTCCCATTACATTGGTAGGATTTACAGCCTTATCTGTAGATATCATAACGAATCTCTTTACACCAAATTTATCTGCAGATTCTGCTAAGTTTAATGTTCCAAAAACATTATTCTTTATGGCTTCTCCTGGACTTTCTTCCATTAAGGGTACATGTTTATGGGCAGCTGCATTAAATACTACCTCTGGTTTATATTTAGAAAATATTGTGTCTAGCCGCTTTTTATCTCTTATAGATCCGATTAAAACCTTTAAGTTTAAGTTTGGATAGTTATATTTTAATTCATTTTGTATATCATAAGCGTTATTTTCATATATATCAAATATTATAAGTTCTTTTGGATTAAAAATAGCTATCTGTCTGCAAAGCTCTGAGCCTATAGAACCTCCACCGCCAGTAACCATAACTACTTTATTATGTATGTATTCTGATATGCCCTTGCTATCAAGATTTATTTGATCTCTACCAAGTAAGTCTTCAACACTAACATCTCTCATGGCATTTAGTTTAGCCTGTCCATTAAGTATTTCATAAAGTCCTGGAATTATTTGAAGCTTACAGTCTGTTTTTTTGCATATATTAATGATTTCCCATTTATCTTTTTGATTAATGGAAGGTATTGCAATTAATATAGTATCTATTCTCTCTTCTCTTGCAATTCTTTCTATATCATTTCTGTTACCCATAACCTTTACGCCAGAAATCCTCTTGCCTATTTTATATGAGCTGTCATCTATAATCACCACTGGATTATATCGCTTTTCCCTTTTTGTAAACATTTCTCTCATGATCATATTGCCTGCGGATCCTGCTCCTATAACCATTACTCTATTCCTGTTTCTATTATGCCTTATATAGACAGATAGGACGCCTCTTCTATATATCCTAAAAGAAAGCCTAAAGGATAGTGTAAGTGACATAGACATAACTATAGCTATAATATGAATATTCATAGGGAAATAATGTCCTATACTATTTCCATATAACACGGTTAAAGATCCAGCCATGATGTTAGCAGCTACTACTAGCATAAGCTCATCTATACTAGCATAGTTCCATAAACTTTCATATAGCTTCATTATATAAAATATAGCTATATAAATTAAAGAAATTATTATTGCATCCCTTTTAAATGAATCGAAGTAAAGTGTAGGGATACCATAATAAATTAAACTGAAGGCTATTATATAAGCTACATTCACGGAAAAAATATCCGTTATAACTAAAGCCACTTTTTTTAAATTGCGCATAATATCTCCCCCAACATGATATGTATATATATAAGTTATTTAAGGCATAAAGGCTATTTTGTAGTAAACTACATGGTAATTAATCTAACCAATTCCTGTCCTAGCCATTAACTGGTTACTTTTCCAACTCAATTATATCATTTTTAAAAACTTATGTCGAATTAGTAAACATTATGGCAAGTTAAATTAATATCCGCATTATAATTCAATTTTTTAAATATTCATTTACTTTTATTGTATTTTAGTCTTATTTTCTACATTTTTCTTCACTTCTATGGTACTCGCGTTCCCATAACGGTATAACTTACCCCTAATTTATCCCTAATTTACTTGTTAATTTCCATTTTATTTAGCAATTAATTAACGTTTTACTTTTAACCATTTCCTATTTAATAGAACTTATATGATTTTCTTTGTGGGAGCCCACTTTTTTTTCAAAAATCGGTTCTTTAATTATAAATACATCTAATGTTAACTTTTTGTAAATACTTTTGTTACTATTGCCATTTTTTAATAATTATCAAAAAAAGCAGATCAGAATTTTCTCTGATCTGCCTTTAAATTATTAATTTATCTTGCTCTTCTCTTCCATTAATGCAATTAAGGCATTTATTTCTCCTCCAAGGAGTATTATAATGGAGCTTAAAAATACCCAGGTCATTAAAACTATAACTGCCCCTATACTTCCATAGAACCTAGAAAAGTTGTTAAAATTATTAACGTAATAGGAAAATCCTAAGGATACGCCAATCCAGCTTATAGTTGTAAATACAGCTCCTGGAATTACCTCTTTCCATGTAAGCCTTCTAGCTGGTGTATATCTATAAAGTAGGGCAAATAAAAATGTTGTTGTGAATATAATTATTATATATTTAAGTACTCCCCAAACCCAGGTTATGAAGCTTAGACTAAAGTAATCATGCTTAAGTAAAACTCCCTTTATTACTCCACCAAATACTAAAAGAATAAGATTAATTATAATTATTGCTACAATAGTTATGGTAAATAATATAGATATTAATTTTACTTTAATGAATCCTCTTGTTTCATTTTCATCATAGGCTTTGTTTAGTCCTCTTATTACAGCGCTAAATCCTGCTGATGCACTCCAAATACTTAAGATCAAACTTAAAGATAGTAAACTACCATTTTGTGACTCTACAATATCTAATACTATGCTTGAAATTAAGTCATAAACACTTACAGGTAAAAACGCTTGCATTGCATTCAAAACTTGGACGCTGTCTAAGGACAAAAATCCAATCATAGTAAGTAAAAATATCAGGAAAGGAAAGAAAGATAAAACAAGACTATATGCAAGTTGAGATGATAGCGCCACTATCTCATCTTCTTTAAATTTTTTTATAAGTCCAAAAAATAGTATCCTAGCATCTAGATGATATCCTAAAAATTTCTTCAGGTTATTCACCCCTTTCTTTTATAAGCTCACTTTATTATATATTCTATTTAACTATAATTCAAATATAACCTACTACTCTTCATATTTCTAATTTTTATTAGATTTATCTTAATATACATTGTATTGTTTTTACTTCTTTAACTTTAAGACATTAGTACTATCTTTAAAGATTTAACATTAAAAGCCTTGTGGTTTAATATGCCACAAGACTTTTCTTTATCTCTACTTTCGATGTCTAAAAATAACTAATCAATGTATCTTAGCATTTCTTTTCTTAGTTTTTCTATTATCCTTTCTTTTCTTTTAGAAACCGTTGAGTAATTAAGTCCCTTTAGCTCCGCATAACTTTTTATTCCTCCATAACCTTTTGAAAATATCATCTCTATAAGTTCTCTCTCCTCTTTCTTTAGCACATCTAAAGCTTCAAAAAGGCTTTCTATCCTTTCCTTTCCTATTATATTATCTTCTAGGTTAAACTCATCTTCTAATGTATTTATATACTCTACACCCTCTTTTGATATTTT